>NZ_JBBNGE010000017.1:0-63464 GCF_040095255.1 Segatella sinensis
CGCCAGTCCCATGTGCGCATACTCCGCATAGAGCATGTACTGCCCGCTCTGGTAATACTGGATATGCAGGGCGCACAATGAGCGGTTCAGCTCCTGCGCCGTGATACCCAGCTCCTTCGCCACCTGGGTGGTGGTGAAGCAGGAAACGGAATCCAAGACATTGTCCGAGTAGATCGCCTTCGGCATCAACCCATCCACCTGGTGCTCCAGATGGATGATGTTCTCACCCTTTCGGGCGATATTCACCACCTGCTCATCCACCACGCCATTCAGTCTTCGGATTTCCACATCCTGCTCGCCGATGAGCTTCTTGTCAAGTCCCATCTGCACCTCCTGCTGATGCAGCAAAGCCTTCTGCTGAATCAACCGAGCATCCTGGTCTGCTATCCAAGCCTTCTGCCCATCTAATCGGGCCTTCTGCTCCTCGATCAGCTTTCTCTGCTGCTCCAGCAGTTCCTCCTTCTTCTTCAGGGTAGCCCGGAGAATCTCCTCGGCATTGCGAATCGTCTCCTCCTCGCTCTCCCCCTCCTTCACTGGGATATAACCGCCAGTCTTGCGAATCTGCGGCAGCACCACCGAGGTAACCCAATCCTTGAACTTCACCGCCGTAGTCAGTTTCGAACCGAGCACCAGGGCATAGAAGCCGCTCTCGTTAACGAAGATCATCTGCACAACCTGCATCTTACCTTCGCAAACACCAAAGCGGTTTTTAGCAAGTCTAGCAACATAGCGTTTTGCTACATCGCTAGACCTAACATGCTGGTTCACAGCGCAAGACGAATTCTTATACCCGAGCACATCACACAAATCCTTTGCACAGAACCAAGGATCGCCCTTCTCATCTATAGTAGTGCGAACCGTTCCGAACTCCGGATTCTCAAACACAGCAACCTGTACAGCCTGTTTCTTATTGGCTTCCTTCTTGTCGGCCACCTTCTTACCAGTCTGCACACTCTTCTTGGCAGAGCCGGCATTCTTGCCATTCTCTGCCTTCTGAATTTTTGAATTCATCATAAGCAAAAAAATTAAGTAAATATATAAAAGGTACCCGACGGATACCTCCGTAAAAAAATACACGCTAAAAGTTTCCGCAAATATTTTAAGTTGAGGAGTTAACTCCTCTAACTTCCTCACAAAAAGTTCTGCAATAAAAAATGTATCAACCTTGTCAAAGACCGATGGGCTGATACGCTGCGCCACTTACAACATGGCAGGAAAACTATCCCAGCATCCTGGCGATAGAAAACGCAAAAGCCCCAGACCTCAGAACCGGTATCGTTCTGAAATCTGGGGCAAAAGTACGGCGATATTTTGGATAAAAAATGGGGCGTACCCGTACGGTCGTACTAGTACTACTTACCAAAAAGCCGCATTATCGTAAATATTCTTTGATTTTTTCACCAAAATCCAATATAGAAGGCATAGAAAGCGCATCATTATAACGGGTTCTCATCACAGAAGGCTTCATATTCCAAAATCTCGAAAACACCTTCCATACATTATTTATCCCCAATGCAACGGATATCTGATATGCAAGATACGCCTTCTGATAACCGGAAAGATTGAGAGGTTGGAAATTCTCATCTAAAATCTCCTCCTTATATAATCTCATCAGGATTCTTGCCGCCTTCTCACTCTTTAATTCTTCAGGCAACTGAGGGATAAAAGGCAGAAGCGGCATAACTTTCTGAGAAAAACCAGATTTATCTTCTCCTTTATCCTGACCTTCATTCACATCCTCAAAGTCAGCTTCATTGAGATTGCTATCTGATGAAGAACCAGATGATGCTTTATCAGAAAACCCACCGAAGATGTTGTGACCAAAATGCCAAGCTGGTGCATTTTCGAAATTAACATTTAAGTTTATTGTCATCATTCAGCAGATTAACTAGTTGTTGAACACTTGTAGTCATCTCCAACATGCGCTTGCCGTTGAGATAAACTACGATACCTACACTCAAGCTGATTACGCCTATATTGGAAAGCGCAACCAACAGAAACAAAATTTTTTTAGCCATAATAATCCCTTTCTTAATCTTTAATTTTTGAAGGATTGACTAAAAACTACCATTGACTAGTTAGAGAGGGCAGCCCCCATGATTTTCATGAGGTGAGGCAGCTATCAAGGCGTTGTTGACTTATGACCAGCAAAACCCTAGTGGTTCATGTAATTTCTTTCATTTCTTTCGAGGTTTTTAAGAGTATTGATTGATTATTATTGTTTTGTATTATTATTCCGCCTTGTTCACAAACTGGCGGAGATCTACTTTCTTTTTTATCAAATCTTCCACCGCTTCAGCTCCTGCGCCGTAGATTTCTTTATATTCTCTTTGCAGTTGATTGATGCGGCCAAGTCTTTTGGTTCTATCTTTAATATGCTTTTTAGATTTGTAGTTCTCTACGGCCTCATATTCTTCATGCAGATAGTGACCTATTATATAGCAGAATTTTAGAATGGTTTCAATCTTTATTTTAGAATCGAAATTCAGGAAATTCCGAATCGTATCATAAGAGACATGGAATTCATTCACGATTGATTTCCGAGGAGAAATATCCTCACCAATCATGATACCGAGAAGAGTTCCAATCCTCTCGATATATGATAATCTCATCAACCTTACAGCCGGAGATTCTGAATTTTCTATTTCTTTTGCCTCTTCAACCATTGCTATTTTTATTTTTCCGTGTAAAATTAGCAATAATCGGTGGTATTTCCAAGCGTTTTACGTCTCTAAGGGACGTAAAAAGAGTGCGTATTTTTTTCTGATTGTCAAAAATATATATGAAAAAGAGAGAAAGTGAGCATTTTTAGTGCTACACTTCCTCTCCTCGACTTTTATGGATGGATAGGCAATTCTATTACCATTTCCACGGCTATTTCGTCACAGCATTATACAATGCCTGATAGTCCGTGACTACATCATAAATGTAACCATTCTCGCTGATGGCAGCAAAATGCTTTTTGGCACACGCTATCTTGCTTTTCTCGATGCCACGTAGATGTGAACCCAGAAGATCATTACCCTTGGTTTCTGCCACAAAATAAACATGCTTCACGCTGCCTTCACGGAATGCCACAGCCCAGTCGGGATTGTATTTGCCCATAGGAGTATTAATGTAGAAACCACGAGGCAGTTTGGTATAAACCACCACGTCATTTTCACGTTCCAATGACTCGGCAAAGTTCTTCTCTACACCCATACTGTCGAGCACTACCAGGTCGTAGAGCGACTTCTTTGACTCTATGGCATTGATACCCAACTTGCCTCGCAGAGCATCCACCGTAAAGATGTCGGTAGAGAACTCATCATTCAGCTTCTCGTATGTAATACTCTGGATAACAGCAGAAGCCTTGCAGTCGTTGATAATCAGACCGGTCTTGATGACAAATTCCTCAGGATTCATCTTGAACATGCTGAATGTTTCCGGCTTGATACCCTTCAGAATTTCCACGATGGTCTTTCTCGTCAACCCCGTAGCAGTTACCAGCTGACCTATCAGGTCGTATGTCACTTCCTTGCCCACAGCTTCCGTTACATGGATGGTTCGGACATCGCCCTGAGTCATTGCCACGCCCGCTTCAAGCGACTCCTTATCTCTGATTTCATCCATCGAACCGCCTTCTACCACGATGCGGATTTCCGTAACCCTCAACTTTTCATCAAGTTCCTCGATGGCTTTCTTCACAAGACTAGAAGTTTCAAAGCTTACCTGATAGTAGGTGCGGCGGTTGATGCGCTTCCAGAGATTCTGGAACTCCTTCTTGGCAAAATTGTCCTTCTGCAACTTGGCGAGCTTAGGCTTTCTACCATTCTCCGGTCTTACAGCCGCAGGATCAAAGACGGTATCAAGGGCTGCAATAATGCCCTCCCTCCAATCATTAGCCTTACCGAAGTCGAGCCTGTCATTGCGCTTATCCTCAAAATACTGAGCGGTCAAAGCACCGTTATCATCCACATAATCTTTGCGGATGAGGGCATTATAGATCGCTCTTGCCTGATTGATATCAAACTTGCCATTGGTTCCATCTGCCATCGTATATGACCTGCCCTCGAAAAGATGGGCGGTGATAACGATTGGTCGGTCGCCACAGGCTTCAGCCATCTCCGTCTGCAGTTTCTTGGCGAAATCATCATAACTCTCACTGGCTATCACGGTGAGGATATTGGTTTCAAACACATGGTCACCCAATACATCCGCATCCTGGCGTTCACCCTTCTGATTCACGCAAAGGCGCATTCCTCGTCCCACTTCCTGGCGTTTCTTGGTCTCATTGTCCGAGTTCTTCAAGGTGCAGATCTGGAACACGTTAGGATTGTCCCAACCTTCCTTCAAGGCGGAGTGCGAGAAGATGAAGCGTACAGGCTCGTTCAGCGAAAGCAGGCGTTCCTTTTCCTTCATAATCAGGTCGAAGGCACGCTCTTCATTCTCGCCCTGCTTTTCCTTCGATTCCACCGCCTTGCCCTTCTTATCCATGGAGAAGTAGCCCTGATGCACCTTGGATGCCGCATTGCGAGGGTCTGAAAGATAGCGCAGATAGGCTTCATCCGTAAATGATGGCAGCATTTCTGAAAGCACTCGGGTATATTCTTCCTCAAACATCTTGGCAAACTTACCCTTGCAGTCCTCACTATCATAGACTTTGTAGCTATCCACATGGTCGATGAAGAACAGACTGAGCACCTTGATATGCTGACTGAACAGCTGGCGCTCACGCTCCAGATGGGTGCGGATGGTTTCACGAATCTGAATACGACGGATATAGTCTTCGTTCACACTACCCACGGCATCGCCTTCATGCAGAGTCAAGCCGTTGAGGAAGCGGACGATTCCCTGCCTGCCGTCTATGCGTTCTACGATGAAGTTGTTGTCATACTCGGCAAGTCCCCCACTCTGTTCCTTCAGGTTGAAGCGCTCATCCACGAGTTTGCTTACCTGTTTTGTTCCAGTCTGCGTCTTGATGTCGAAGCTGATGCGAGCCTGCGGATTGCCCTTGCCGATGACGATTTCCTCCAGATAGACGTAGCCGTTGGTGGCGGTACTGCCTACCTGCCTGATACCCTTCACCTCTATCTTCTTCACCAGTTTCTGGTTGTAGGCATCGATGGCATCCAGCTTATACACCATATTATATATATCGCCCTTGCGGTGGGTGGCGCTATACAGAAGGGTGAAGAGCGGCTTGAACATGGCAATACCCTTACGGGTCTTGTTTTTCTTGTCCACACCCAATACCGTCTGAGGTTCATCGATAATCATGATAGGATGGGTCTGTGCCAGCACGTCGATAGGACGGCGGGAACCGAACTCATCACGTCGTTCGAAGATGATGCGGGCTGCCTTGTCAGCTTTCTTCAACTTGCCTTTCTCCATCTTATCGGTTGACTTCTCCTCATCCATAGATGCGTTGAATGCCTGGGTATTGATAATCATCACGTGCATGCCTGCATCGCTGGCAAAGGCATCTATCTTACTGAGCTGCTTGGAGTTATACATAAAGTATTGCATGCGCTTGCCGTATTCCTGGGCAAAATGCTCCTGCATGCTCTCAAAGCTCTTCAATACACCTTCTCGGATGGCGATGCTTGGCACCACCACCACAAACTTGGTCCAGCCATAGCGGGCATTCAGTTCATACATGGTCTTGATGTAGGTATAGGTTTTACCCGTACCCGTCTCCATTTCGATGGTGAGGGCGGTACCTACGCCTTGCAGCTGCTGCAGTTGTTCTACGGGTTTCAGCCCCTGTTCTGTCTGTATGGCTCTTACATTCTCGCAGACGGCTTCCGGTGCGAGAATAACGTTCTTGTTGCCAAAACCCTTTACTACAAAGAGGTCTTGATTTACTCCCTGGTCCACGATATGGTCGCTCTGTCCGTCGCTTTTGGGCTGACCTGTAAAGGCATTAGCCACAGCCAGCGCCGCTTCGGTTTGGAAGCGTTGATGTTTATATCTGAGTTTCATAGGCTTAAATCACTCTAATATTCTTCACTACTTCCTGGTCGCTCCAATCCAGTTTCTGCTTGAAGGTCTCGTAGATATTAATCTTGTCGGCATCCTGGGCAAAGCAACTGTCACGGAAAATGACACGCAAAGGCATCTTTTCTGCCATGGCCTTAACTACGTCTTCTGAAACGTTCTCTGCGAAGCAGGCCACCAGGTCGCCGTCGTTCACGGTATAGATGGTCTTGCCATCCACCACTTCCTGGGTCATAGGCAGAGAGAGCTGAACGCCCCAGTCGAGCATGCATCCAAAGAGCAGGTCGAGGTCGTTTCGGTCGGTCTTGATGTTGTTCAAGAACAGATCGAGCTGGTCTTGCTTGAATTCCTTTGGAGAACGTTTTACATCCTCGTAATTGCCTTCGTCGAGACGGAAGACACGGAAGCCGGTATCGAGGTCGGCAGTAGTAAGAGGAGATTCCTCCTTGATTTTCTTGCCGGCACGGCGAATACGCTCCCTGGCGATTTCTGGGATGGTATTATAGCCAGCCTTTCTTGCCTCGCTATCTTCCGGAGTTTCTTCAGGAATCTGAACCATGATGAATTTACGGTTGCCTCCATCTTCGGCGTTGAGCTGCATCACGGCGTGAGCGGTGGTGGCAGAACCAGAGAAGAAGTCAAGAACTATATCGTCTTTTTCCGAATACATCTTAGATAAATATTTCATTAAAACAACAGGTTTTGGATAATCAAAATAATTTCCTAATTCTCCCATATCAGCTGTTGCCTTTTGAGTTCCACCCATTCCATTCAGGAAAGAAATTACATGACTCACCTCTCCACGCTTTTTAATAGTTTCTATTGCGCCAGTCTTAGTTAATACAAATACCGTACTTTGCCCCTTTGTATCAACAACTGGATTATAATCATTTTCTATAAATTCAACTAACTGTGCTCTTGAAGCCCATCCTGTTGAAGCAACAACCTTGTTTGTTGTTTTAAAATTTTCTATAATAACATCATCGGAATACTTAGGCCAGACTACACTGTCTTTTTTGATAACAAAATTTTCTATCTCGCAAGGAAAACCTATAGGAATCACAACATCACAAACTGGATTTTTGGGACCATTTTTTATGATCGTATTTCTTATTTCTTGTTTAAAGATCTTACTATCTTTCGGAATATTAGGATCTATTGCTTTAGGAAGTAGAATTTGCGTTTCATTTTTTGCATATAAATATATATATTCGTGACAATTTTTAATTCTTGCTTGATTATCAAAATTACCATCAGTTCTCCAACAAAAGAATGCGAGTCTATTTGATGTACCAAATATTTCATCTGCAATTTTTGCTAAATTTGCAGACTCTTTTTCACCAATACTAATAAAAATCACTCCATCCTCACTAAGCAGCGTTCTCGCCACCATTAGTCTCGAATAAATCATAGAGCACCAATCCGAATGAAAACGTCCATTCGAATCCATGTTCTTGATATATTTATTACCTAATTCATCTACCGAATCTGAAGCCTCAGCATACTCATCGACAGACATTGCAAAATCATCATGATATATAAAGTCCTTTCCCGTATTGTAAGGCGGATCAATATAAATCATCTTTACCTTGCCCAGATAAGACTTCTGGAGAAGTTTAAGCACTTCGAGGTTATCACCCTCAATATAAAGGTTTTGGGTGTTGTCCCAATCCACACTATCCTCCTTTACAGGACGCAGCGTCTTCTTAATAGGCTTCAAAACTTCGGCACGAGCTGCCTGTTTGCCAACCCAGTTGAACTCGTATGCCTCAGGAGCATCCTCCACTGCGTTGTCACCAAGAAGCTGGCGAAGTACGTCAAAATTAACTACACGTTTTACCCCCCCCGTATCGGCATCAGCTACCTCCGTAAAGCACGAAGGCGCAATCTGATAAAGCGCATCCAGATTCAGCTGCGCTCCATCTGCCGACTGCAATTCCATTCTATTTGGTCTATCCATATTATCTATATTTTATAAATTATTCTTCATTATTTCCATATAGTGTACGAACTCGTACACTTTTGCTGAATCAGGAAAAATCTTTCATTTCTTTTTCCCATTCAGCAACCTTCTTCTTCAACGCCCGAGCCTCGTTGTTCAGCTCCAGCTGGCGGTTAAACTGCTTTTCAGTCCGAACCCGCTTCTGCAAGGCTGCTATCTCTTTCCTGCCTTTCTGTATCAAGGACTCCAGCTCCACCATACGCTTGGTTTCCTCGCTATTGCTCGTGCCATAGCCGGAAATCACACCTGCCATATTTTCATAGATGGCATCCATCGTAAGCCCCTGGATAGGCAAAGACAAATCTGCCTCACGGAGCCATTCCGAAGCGAAAGACTTCACTATCCTGAAGGTTCCAGCTGCAGCATCCAGCCATTCCTTATAGTTGAGCAGCAGCTTATACTGCCCCTCATATTCCAGAACAAACACCACGTGGCGAGGCATGTTCCTATCGATGAAGAGGAAGACATCATCCGGACAATCCTGCGACTTCAGCTGCGCAGAAAAGACCACAATCTCGTGAACCTCCTTGCCATCTGCCACATTGAGGGTGGAAGGCGCCAGCTTATAGAGCCACTTGATGGCCACCACATCATCTACGAAGTGCTGCTTCATCTTCGCATTCACTTCCAGATGCCTGTAGAAAGCGTTCTTGGGAACAGGCTTGCCAACAAACGTGGTTGGAGGATAATGTAAATCTATCATACTATCTGATAATTAAGAATGTTATTAACTCAAAGTCATCCAGCCCCTTGGCATCTCCCAGCAAGGCACTCGTCTCGCCCATGGAGAACAGGCTGTCGATATCCGACTCTTCCTTCACAGAAATGATGCTGTCAACCGCCTTCGCCAACATATCACTGTAATGGCTCATCTGGCGGCCATCAGCCGTTTCCCGGTTGATGATGGCACACAACTCCTTATCCGGCTGACTCTTGCCTCGGCAAACGTGGCGCATCACATCGAGCAGTTTCTTAGGCTGCAGGTGGTCGCAGATGACGGAGCCATCTTCGCCCAGATACACCATATAGAACGGATGCAGCAGGTTCTTCCTATCGATATTGATATTCCTGTTCCGATTCTTCAGGATGAAGATAACGCCCGGCTTGGCGTTCTCCGAACTTGCCACCACCGCATTCATACCAAACGGCGAGTGCTCTACATTCGGATTTTCCTTGACGTATGCCAGCAGGTCGAGGCGGAATTCATTCAGACCCAAATCCATGATGTTGATGCCGGTATCCATATCCTCTATGTCCATCACCTCTTCCTGAAGCTTCCTGAGCTGGTTCTTGCGGTATTCCAGGTCGCCCTTCTCGTTCTGCGACAACAGGTTGTCGTCGCCCGTACTGGTGAGGACAGTGGCCTTCATACGGCTCTCCACACGGCCTTTCAGTTCGATATACTGGTCCAGCTCCATATCCGGCCAGTAGTTAACCAGCTGGATGACATCGTTTCTGCTGCCGATACGGTCCACACGGCCGAAGCGCTGGATGATGCGCACTGGATTCCAATGGATATCATAGTTGATGAGGAAATCACAATCCTGCAGGTTCTGGCCCTCGGAAATGCAGTCGGTGGCAATGAGCACATCAATCTCCTCGGTGGCATTCGGGAAGAGAGCTGCCCGGTCTTTCGATACGGGCGAGAAATAGGTCAGCACATTGTTGAAACTCATCGGGAACTTCGGTATGGTGCATTTGCCATCCGTAGAACCCGTGATAAGTGCCACATTCAACCCACAATCCGCCTTGATGCGTGCTGCCAACTGGTCGTACAGATAGTTGGCGGTATCAGCAAAGGCTGTAAAGATAATCACCTTCTTGTTGCCCGGATTGATGGGATGCTCAAACTTGTGTTTCAAATCTTCGATGAGCATCTGCAGCTTGGAGTCGTGCTCGGGAGAAATATCCTGGAGCATAATCTGAAGCAGGGCAAGATTCTCCTGGTCGCTGCGAAGATCACGTGACCAGCGAACCACATCAATATCCCGGAGATTGATTTTGGAATTTCTGCCCACAAATGGGTCGTTATCGCTATCTGTGCTATCCAAATCATCCGTAAACTCGGTAACATCCACAGAACCGCTGCGCCCATTGCTTTCAATGGTATTCAGCGTTTCGTCTATATATTCCTGGATGCGCTGCAAGGTAAGACGGAAGGAGTTGACGCTGCTCTCCAGACGTTTGAGCAGGTTGGTAGCCATCAGCTTGCGGAGACCTTTCTCGCGTCCGTCGATAGAGATACCCGAGCCTTCCATATTGATTTCATAATCCTCCTTCACGCTATCAAAGATATAGAGTGACGGCGTATAGATGCTCAGATTCAGCCTGTTCAGCTGTTCAGCAATCTCGCTGAAAGAGATACTATCGCTCAAATCCGTCAACTTTGGGCGGCGGGATATAGGAGCCAATCTGGTAGGGAACTTACCGATATCCTTTGTATCGTAGTATTTCACGATGTGGCTTCGGCTTCGGGCGATGGTAACCGCATCCAGCAATTCGAAGAAATCGAAGTTCAGTTCTTCAAGCAGGCGTTGTGTGGTGCGCTCTTTGGGCTGCAACTTGGTCCATCGGTTGTATGCCAACTGTGCAGAACGGAACACATCATCTATGCTGCGGTCGATGTCAAGAACCTCATTGATTTGCTCAGCATGTCCTTCGTATGCCAGTTGCAACTGGTTCTTCAGGTCGTTGAAACGGTTGTTGACTGGAGTGGCACTCAGCATCAGGACTTTTGTCTTGATTCCTGCTCTAATTACCTTGTTCATCAGTCGCTGATAGCGGTTTTCCTTCTTCTTACCATCATCTACGATATCCAGGTTGTCAGCCTCATCATCCTCGTCATCCACATTACCGCCATTGCGGAAATTGTGGCTTTCGTCTATGACTATCAGGTCGTAGTTACCCCAGTTGATTCTTTCAAGATCAATTCCGTTTGACATACCTCTATCTCGGCTTAAATCGCTGTGAAACAGGATATCATAGCGAAGGCGGTCGGCGGCAAGAGGGTTGTTTTTGTAATTAGTCTTGAAGGTGCTCCAGTTGTCATAGAGCTTCTTAGGGCATAATACGAGCACCGACTTGTTGCGGTTTTCGTAATACTTGATGACGCTCAGCGCTGTGAAGGTTTTACCCAGACCCACAGAATCAGCAAGGATGCAGCCGTTGTATTTTTCGAGTTTATTGATGATAGCCAGGGCTGCATCCTTTTGGAAATTATAAAGTTTTTTCCAAATCACGCTTTCCCGGAAGCCGGTCTTCTCGTTAGGAAGAACATCCTCGTTGATATCATCGAGAAACTCGCTGAAGATATTATATAGCGTGATGAAGTAGATAAACTCGGGTGAATTTTCCTGATAAACGGTTTCAATGTATTCCAGCACCTTGGCAGTTACATCCTCGAACTTATCGCCATTCTTCCACTGTTCATTGAATACGTTCAGATACTGCTCGGCGAAAGGTGAGGGCATCACATTGATCATGGAATATAAGCTATTCCCCCGCTCGCATCCCAATTCTGTGGTGGTAAACTCATTGAAGGGTGCATAGACATAAGGGGCAGTGCCGTTTACGTGAATAAAGCCGACCATCGACTCCTGTGACACATTTGATTTGAACTTCACCTTGCGTCTTATCCAGTTGGCGCATTCCTTGGCGATGGCTTTCTGCTCCAGTTTGTTACGGAGTTTGATTTCGAAGTCGGAGCCATAAAGATTGCGCTCACGGTTGAGTTTTGGAATGAAGAACTCACGCTTCTCCTTCTTCACCTTATCCTTGATGAAAGTAGGCGAAGTGAAGATAAAACGCAACTCATCAACGTTCTCCAGTTCTTCCTTCAATGCTTCGAAAGCATAGATGGAAAAAGAGGCTGCAGCTATTGACACACGAGATCCTTCAGATAATTTGGACTTCAAATCATCTACTACCCGTTCTGACACGTTGTTTATAACCTTAATCAATTCCATAAGTTTCACCTAATAATCAGATAGTTACGCTACCAAAAGTGCAATTTTAATACACTTACTCCTTCAAAAGTACAACAATATTTCGAAACACGCAAGAAAATTGGGGAAAAGTTTAGAAAAAGTTATCAGGAAGGGGAGAATGTTTATAAGTGCGCGAAAAATATAAGAAAGATGAAATGATATCCGATTATTCGGATTCTTTTGTATCTTCGCGAAATAGAATCAAAAGAAAAGAATTATGAAGAAAGTATCAAATGACATGAGATGGTTCGTTGACCAACTAAGGATGGCAGAAGGAATTCTGGCAAATGCGTTAGAAAGAGCCGAGAATTTTTCAGAACACGACAAGCGCATCATCAGTAAAATAAGAAGGGTGGTTGATATGGCTGACCTCACATTATTGCAACTGCTCTCTCCCATAGCCCCATTATGAGCTACTATCTTTCTTACATACTCTGTTCTTTCTGCAGTTTCAACATCCAGCAACTCAAAAGTCCAATATTGTTCGCCAGAGGGATTGAATCATTTGGAAACACCAAATTTTTGGCAGAAATTTTTGCGACCTGTACGGTTGAAATTACCCAATACGCCCTGAAAGGGCAGAAGCTCCTAGCCCAGAGCATCGCCCTGGGTAATTACGGATACAAACTTGTCGCCCTGTAAGGGCAAAAGCTTTAAAATACTGGGCTATATACAAAGCTTTCGCCCTTACAGGGCGTATGGGATGTGGCTTATGACACACCCTCATTTTTTGGGGGGCATTTTTGGTCAAAGTCATTTTTGTCAAACTCGACTTTGGAAGATACGGATTCTTCATTATTCTGAGCCAACGATTTATATCCCCCCATTGCAAATGCCATGCTTGACCATTCACCTTATTGACCAAGATAAACTGATATATATTCTTCGTAGGGTAAAGTTCAAGGCATTAGAACCATAACTATCTTGCTTGGACACCAAGTCAAAACTACGATGGACAGATTACTTTTCTACTTTACCACGTCCTTTACAAGTAGGACACTCGCCAAAGACTTTGCCTTCAGCGTTACATTTCGGGCAAGTGACAGCTCCTTGCCCATGACAATGCTTACACTCCACAACACCTTGACCGCCACAGGAAACACAAATGCTTATTCCCCTGCCTCTGCACATGGAACACCTCTCCTTGCCACTACCTTGGCACATCGTACATCTTTGCACTCCTCTGCCTTTGCAAAAGAAACAGGTTTCTCCACGGGAATCTATTCCTGCCCCCAAACACATACCACAACGTTTGCCTCCTTCTCCCTGGCAAAAAATACATTCTTTTCCGCCTGTTCCTTGGCAATGAAAACAACGTTCGCCTCCTTCTCCGCCACAAGCTCTACATGTCACCACTTGAGTTCCA
The DNA here is from genome assembly GCF_040095255.1 of Segatella sinensis. NCBI lineage: Bacteria > Pseudomonadati > Bacteroidota > Bacteroidia > Bacteroidales > Prevotellaceae > Segatella > Segatella sinensis. Next base: position 13,334 of record NZ_JBBNGE010000017.1, read on the forward strand.
TCACAATAATCGCAGCGGACAATTTTTTCTCCATCACATCGGTCACATTTAACCCAAGCATCACCCTCACCATTACATGTAGGGCAGGTCATATAATACACATGGTCGACCAGACAGATGATAATAATTGCCAGAACAGTAATGAGACTGCATAATCCAATGTAAAATTTACTTTTCTTTATCATTTTGTAGATTCATTTGTGTATTTATTTGCTATATCATTCCATCTTGGGATATTGAGATGAATACCAAATGGCAGGGCGAATATTAACTATCACCTTGTTCTTATACTGCACCTTGACAGGCCATGTTCCACTTGTGCTGCATATCTCCCAAAGGTTCTTCAACCATATTCGCTCTATCTCTACCACACCATTCTCCATCTTGTATTTTACGAGCGACCAATTTGATACATTACCTTTGGTCTTGGGAGAAGAGCTCTTTATAACTATTGTTTCATTTACATGTACCATAAGCCTATAGTTTAAAATTCGAATATTTTTAAAGCTTTTGCCCTTACAGGGCGTTGGTTTATATTTCATTAATACCCAGGGGGTTGCCCTGGGCTAGGAGCTTCTGCCCCTTCAGGGCGTGTGGGGCAAGCCGAAAGGGAGCAGCCGAAATATACACTACGGCTGAAGCGGCTTCAATTCTTCTTCTGTCAATCCAGTAGCCTGCATGATTTGCGACCAAGACATACCCATTGACAACAAGTTACAGGCTATTGTCAAACCTTTAGATAATTCACCTTCTGCACGAGCTTCTGCTCTACCTTTAGCTATACCTTTAGCTATTCCCTTTTTCTCTCCTTCTACATAAGAGCCATAAAGGCCAGAGTAGTAGTCGTCAACAGCCTTGATACTTTCATCGTATTTTTCCCGCTCCTCACTACTCAAGAAACGAACATCTGGCAATTTTGCAAGATGATCGAGCATCTTCTTTTGTTCCGCTAAAGGCAAATTTTTAAATACTTCATCCATTTCCTTATACTTCAATACATAAATCAATTTTTCAATGCCAGTTCTTATTTCCTCATTTTCTGAATTTCCTCCAGCGGAAGCTCGGTGGCCGTTGATACTTGCGCTTCAGAAAGACCCATTGACAAAAGGCGGTAAGCTGTGTCTAACTTTTCTTTAGCAATACCTTTAGCAATTCCCTTTTCCTCGCCTTCAACATACGAGCCATAAAGACCGGAGTAGTAATCATCAACAGCCTTAATACTTTCATCGTATTTTTCTTGCTCCTCACTACTCAAGCAACGAACATCCGCCAATTTAGCTAGATGATTGAATATCTTCTTCTGCGCCGTAAACGGCAATCTTTCCAATACTTCCATATACTTCAATACGTAAATCCATTTTTCAAAACCAGTCTCGCATTCTTCCTCACTCTTATCAAAGAAAGGAAGAGAAAGATAGATGAAACGAAGCTTATCAGAAAACATAGAGTCGCTAGACTTCTCCCTTAAAGCCACGTCTGTCCTAAACTTTGTCACCTCATGCTCCCTTGGCATAAAATTCATGATGCAAACCACATAAACCGGCACAAACTGGTATAAAACAGCTGTGCGGACACCAGCTTCATCAAACTTCTTGCGCTGGGCAACAAAAGCCTTACTAGCATAATAGATGGAACGATTCACAAAGAAAGGTACCCATCTGTTCTGCATCTCAACGATGAAATGTTTATCATCGTCGGTAACACAATAGATATCGAAGATGCAGCCACGGAGATCATTAGTATCTCCAGGTTGTTCCTTATCCTTGAATGTTACGTCCTTGATTTGAAACTCGCCTTCAAACAGGTCGTTCAAAAAATTTATCAGCAAGTCCTTGCTGAACTCTTGACCGAAGAGACGCTTGAAGCCCCAGTCGGTAAAGGGGTTGATGTATCTACCCATAAATTATCAATTTAGATTCTGTAAATCTGCCGCAAAGATAAACTTTTATTTCGAAACATGCAAGAAAACCGGGAGAAAGTTTTATAAAAAGTTGCTGGCAAGGGGAAAATATTTATAAGTGCGCGAAAAATATAAGAAAGATGAAATGGTATCCGATTATTCGGATTCTTTTGTATCTTCGCGACATAGAATCAAAACAAAAGAATTATGAAGAAAGTATCAAATGACATGAGATGGTTCGTTGACCAACTAAGGATGGCAGAAGGAATTCTGGCAAATGCGTTAGAAAGAGCCGAGAATTTTTCAGAACATGACAAGCGCATCATCAGTAAAATCAGAAATGAGGTTAGTATGGCCGACCTCACTTTGTTACAATTGCTTGCTCCCAAAGCTCCATAACAAGCTGCGGGAACCTTACAACAAGAAACAGTTCTCATTGTGGTATTTGAGATATTTCAAATGCTGATCTTCAAGCTTTACTAAATGTAAATCGCTGGTAAGTCCTATGGCTTCTCTGTCAAACTTGTCCAACAAATGAGAATACATGATTTCACCCTTGGGGTTGAAAGAAATGTATCCAAGGTCAAACAGTTTGTCATAATTAGGCAACAGAAGCAGACCATTATAACATATTTTCTTATTCATTTTTACAAAATCCGTTATAATGGAGTCATTACCTATATCTAAATATGAAACTTGTCTTCTGCATCCTTTCTTATTAAGTATTTCACAAATATTGTGCAAAGCATTTCCTCTTCGCCTACTTTTCGTTGCAGGCATATTTCGTCCCTTCAGAGAAAACTCCAGGCAACACGGTGGCAACAAATCGAAGCTTTGCATCATCCGAGATGAAGGTCTTCTCTTCGCAGAGACTGTCTATAATCTCCACACCTTTCAGCATGATACCTTTCTCCTCCTCGCTGAAGACATAAACATCATGTTCAGCGATTGGCAGACCAGACTTGAATGTGTACATCTTGCCACAAATATCACACTCTTTCTCCTTGAACTTTTGATATTCTTCACCAGAAAACTCTCTAAAGTCTTCTTCTTTAGGGATAAATCCCAATCGGAATATCCCCTGTATGGCTTGACCGCCACCAAATAGTAAATCGAAAAAATCCATATTTCTTAAGTCTTAAAATGAATAATATGACGGATTTCAGGCGTTCGTAAAAACCTGACACATCTATCGTTACTTTTAAATCACGCTGCAAAATTAATAAAATTCAGCAGACCGAATGTAGCACATCCACCCAACCTCTTCAAGGTCTCTATTACATCTTCGACTACCTTTATTTGAAAACACCAAATTTTGGGCAGAAAAATTATCACTCCGACCTCCAATAAATCGATAAGTCGGCGCTCAGGAAGATTGTCTATCCACGGACTATCTTCCCTGAGCCAAAATTACACTTCCTTCCAATCAACCAGTCCCTTTCCCATATCATCCAGCTCTATGGCAAGGGCGATTACTTTTCTCTTATCCGCCTTGAATGGCTCGGCATACTGCTTGGCTTTCATCTGCTCTTCGGCAGCATCCACGCCACCGTTGTTGCTCAGCTTCAACTCCAATACATAGATGAAGTTGGTGGTTTCTACCACCATATCAATTCTGCCCGTAGCTATCATCTTCTCTACTTCCACACGGCAACCGATGGCATTGAAGATGGTGCTCAGAATCAGGCGGTAGCGCTCCTCCATGTCCATACTGGCAAGCTTCTTGTTGCTGTAGGGCACATCCGCAATGAGCGCCTTCAGGCATTTCATGGCTTCGGGAAGATTGCCCAAGCTGAGGTGAATATTCAGAAATGCCTGGGTAGATTGAAGGTCATTGTTCTTGCGCATGGCCAATGTTGGCAACACGATTTCATTCAAGGCTTGCCTTACTTCGAAGTTAGGAATGCCAAGAAGATAAGCTCCGCTTATGTAACCCTTAATCGTGAGATAGCCCGACTGATAAAGAAACAGCTCTGCTCCGCCGCCCGTCACGTCAGAAGTTTCTATAATTGTGTCCAACAGGGCACTATGGTCAAAATCCTTCAAACGAATCTCCAGATCATCCACAAACTTTGGAAGCAAAGAGGTTGCCCCAGATGAAGCCCAATAATTCCTCAGTTTGGAATCAGCAAGGGCATTGATAAGGCTGAAAGGATTAAAGATATCCACCATATTTTCATGGCTGAAATGATAGCCATCGTAATAAGCTGTCAATTGCGCTACGGCTTCGTCGAACGTCCATCCTTTTCTTGATGCCAACTTATTGATTTCCGGCTTGAAATCACGTACCACCTCTTCTTTCGTAATACCACAGATGGCTGCATATTCCGGCTCAAAGCTGATGTTGCTCAGATTATTGAGCACAGAGAAAAGCGAGATTTGCGTGAACTTGGTGATGCCGGTGATGAAGACAAACTTCTCGTATTTGTCATCTGCCTTGAGAATGGCAAAAACCTCTCGATAGATAGCAGTACATGCTTCGTGCTGAGGAGTCTTCCAGGAATGCTGCAATGGAGAGTCGTATTCATCGATGAGAATGGCTACCTGCTGTCCGGTTTTCTCATACGCAGTTTGGATGATGGCATCAAAGCGGTCGGCAAGACTATCTGTAGGGTCAGGAACCAATGAATATACTTTTTCGTATTGTCTGAAAATATTATTGAGATAAGAGCGCAGTGTGTCCGGCTCTGCGCCGGCACGGCTCATATCCAGTCTGATGACAGGGCGCTTCACCCATTCCGTCTCCAGCTGCATGATCTTTAATCCCTCGAAGAGTTCCTTCTTGCCCAGAAAGTAGGCTTCGAGCGTATCGACCAGCACAGATTTACCGAAGCGGCGTGGGCGGCTCAGGTAATGATACGTCTTATTTCTGTTGGCAAGTTGCCAGATGATATCTGTCTTGTCAACATAAAGATAGCCTTCCTTTCTGATTTTCTCAAAAGACTGGATGCCTACTGGCAATCGTCTATCGTTTGTCTCTACCATAATTCCTAATCTGTCTTTAAATCAACTTTTCCGCAAAGTTACGACTTTATTTTCATACCTGCAAGAGTTTTCTGATAAAAGTTGAGAAAATGTGATGATTCCCTGCTCTTCTCAGGAAAGTATCAGGAGGATTACAGAGGTGGTTACAGTGGTTACGGTTACAGAAGTTACAGTTTTCATGGAGGGGGTAAAGTGCTTTCGGGGACTTACGGATTGTAAGTAGTATATATATAGATTATAAATATATAATTAATATATATTTATAATCTCTTTCTAAAGACGGAAGAAGGTAAAGGGGATTCGAAAAACTGTAACTTCTGTAACCGTAACCGCTCCTACCGAAAATCACTCTGCCGAGAACTACAGGGGAACTCCTGGGAAAACATAGGGAAACTCTCGGCTACTCATTGTTTTCTCATAGCTAACTGATAGACTTGTTTTTATTAACGGAAAACGGCGCAAATGTTAACGGCGTTTAACAGAACTCTGCGGGGCGATTTTTGGCGGTATCGGATATTTGCAGTACCTTTGCACTGTCGTTAGAAGAAAGGCTGCACTCGGCATAGTTCAAGCAAGCTTGACTCTGCGCTCGTTTGCACTTTCTTTGCACTGTCTAAAAATAATTATTAACCCTTTAAAAAACTGATTGACTATGGGACAAGGAACTAGTAAGTATCGTAAGATTATGCGTACCCCTCAGACGGGTGAGAACGCTGGTAAGAAGCTCTGGTATGCTACTGCCGTGAGCGACCGTGAGATGAATTTCGAGGACTTTGTGACTCACATCTCCGAGCACAACTCTCCATACAGCCGAGGCACCATCCACGGTGTGCTGATGGACACCCTCGACTGCCTGAAGCATCTGATTCTGGACGGCAAGAGCGTCCGTTTCTCCGATCTCGGATTGTTCTCCATCGGTATGACTTCGCGTGGCGAGGTGAGCAAGGAGAAGGTGACGGCGGCTAGCGTGCTGGGCGTGCATCTGATTGTAAGAAACACGAAGACCTGGAGCAATGCCGAGCTGAAGAAGCTCACCAAGATCGTGGCATACGACGACTATACCACCGGAGCTGATGACGGCGGCGGAACGGAGAATACGCCGGGCGGAGGTGATACCAGTCAGGGTGCTGGCGGGGAGACTAACAAGGATAACGGCGAAACATCGCAGGGCGGCGGTGGTACCAGCCAGGGTACTGGCGGAACTGACGGCGGTGGCGACGACAACGTAAGTTTGTAAATCTTGCTTGATGCGGATTGCAAATCCGCCGGAACGCCTAACGGAATTAATCACTAAAAAAACTGCCTATGAAGAAAGAAACCTGGAAAACTGTATTTCAGATAGTACTATCTATCTTGACTGCTATTGCCGCCTCTCTGGGCGTGACGAGCTGTATGTAACTTAAATGAGCATGCCAAAGTCGAAATGACTTTGGCATGCTTTTAATGTCTTTGTTGGTTTCATTTAGTTTGTTTTTAGAGTTTATAAAATTGTTATAACAGTTTATTTCTTCTAGATGTAATATTCCGCAGAATCTACCAGTCCGGCGCGAAGTGCATACTTTGTTGCTTCGTGCACGTTGTTCACGCCGAGCTTTCTGAAGATATTCTTCCGGTGGGTATTCACGGTATGGAAACTGGAGAAACGCTTCTCGGCGATTTCCTTGGTAGTCATGCCCAGGGCGATATCCTTGAGAATCTCGGTTTCGGTCTTGGTGAGATTCACTTTTTCTTCTACTTCCTGCGGCGGAGTAAGGAGCACCTCCATCATTCGCTGGCAGACAAAACGCTTGCTGTCCACGCAGAAGCGTATCGCCTCCTTGATTTCCATCAGCGAACTCTCCTTCAGGAGCACGCTGAACATACTGCTGCTGGCGATGAGCACACGTACGAAATCGGCACTCAGGTCTTCGCTGAACAGCAGCCATCGGGTATAGGGAAAGCGCTGGTTGAGAATGAGCAGTTCGGCGGAATCATTGATATCGAAAAGCGTGTAATCGAGTATCACCACCGTATCCTCGTTTTCCCGCAAGGCAAGCATCAGCTCTGTCTTGTCTTCCACATACTTGGTTTCCAATCCTTCCATTTTCTCTATCACGTATATCAGTCCGGCACGCGTGATATCCTGCTTATCTGCCAATAGAATCTTCATAAGCAAATCTCCTTCTTTTATGTTGTTATATACTCTTTTATGACCAAACTTTTATGAAGGGAGAACATAGTCTTTTACTATGTTCTCCCTGTTTTATCTTTCCTAGAATGACATGAGGAATCCCATTCGGATGCCCCACTTATCTACATTGGCATGATTCAGATAGTTGATACGGCGCACATAATCGATTCCGAAGAACTTGAAGATGTTGTGCACACCGGCTACCACCTCCCAATATGGCGTGTTGCCAAAGGTGTAGGAGTTGTTAGGGAACTTGAAAATCACGTCATCCGATGTATTCTTCACCGGATTGTTCTTGTCGGTGAGCTGTCCCCATACTCCCTTCACGGCTACATACTCGCGCCACTTCAGCTTCTTGATGAGCGGAATGCGGTTGAGAAGCTTGCCGTTCATATCCCAGGCTACCGACCAGAAGAGCTGGCGGTCGCTCAGGAACTCCCAATCTTTCATCATACTGATGGTTGCCTCCTGCTCGAAGATGGAGAGGTTGACTGGTGGCTGTACGAGCATGGTGAATGGAACCTTGTTCCACTGCATCTTGCCCACAATGTTGAAGTCCACATATCCGAAGCTGCCCAGCCACTGGCGCTTGTAGATGCCCAGCGTGGTGAGGTTGCTCTGATACTGACCGCCCATAAATCCGTCCAGACCCATGGAATGGCGGAGTGTGAGCTCAGGACTGTCGAGATTGATAGGCAATCGCTGCTGCTTGGTGTTGACATAGGTAACACCCGGATTATAGTCGATGCCCACAGATGCCTCGGTGGTGCGTATCTTCTTTACTTCCTCGCCCGTGTTCACCTTGAAATAATGCAGATTGCCCACGGTGCGGTTGCTCTGCCATCTCATTCCCGCATCGAAGCGGAGTCCCCAGTCGGTCTCATAGACGAAGCTGAACTTCTGTCGCTGATAGAGATACATCTGGTCCTGCGTAGTGGCACGGATGGTCATGAAGAAGTTATCCTTGTTGTGCAGCAGGTTGTCATCGGATGGAGAGGTGATATCGTGACCAATCTCGAAGACGAACTTGCGCATCGGGAACTCGAACGGACTGTTCTTTTTCTTGTTGAGCGAATAGGTGAAGAGATGACCGTAGTACCAGTTGTGGCTCTTCGTACCGTAGGCACCATATCCATCCCAGAAGAAGTGAGGATTGAGTGCCGCCATGGTGCGGGCTGCCAGACGCAGGCGCACGCCATCCACGTAATTGTTGGAGAGGAAGGTGTTGATAGGTCCGAGGTCGAAGAGGCTCTTTCTGCCATCCTTTCCTCCGCTTCCTATCTCTACATAGTTCTCCATGAGCGCCTTGACGCCGAAGATGATGTACTTGAATCCCTTGGAATTCTCCATGCGGTGGATGAAACTGTCCATCGAAGACTCACTCTTGGTGAGCCCCACCTGTCGGTACTTGTTCCAGTAAGCCTCATCACGGTTCATCGCATCCATATCATGCCTTACCTTTGCCTTGCCCTTGAAGAGCATCTTCGGCAAAGGGTCGAAGGCGTAATCAGTGATTCGGGTGTTTCGCACCACCAGCAGGTCCTGCAGCAGCTTGTTCATGTGCATCTCTGCTATCATATCATCCTTGGTGAGCACCCACTCGCCATTGTCGAGCTTGGTATATTCCTGCTCAATCTTCATGTCCTTCACCCAGTTGACGGCTGAGTTGTGAGGCATATAGAGATTACATTTCTTGACGTGCAGGGTACTGTCGGCAAGCACATAAAGCTCGCCTCGGAATCCGAAGTCCTGACTGTTGGCTGGGATAAACTGCAGATGATAGCAGAGGTCGCGGTTCACATACACCGTATCTTCTATATAATAATGATAGAAGCTGATGGCTGTTCTGCCCAGCGGAGACGGGAACGGATACTGGAGCAGTCGCACGTAGTCATCATAGATATCCACATCGGTGAAGACATCCTTGATGGCTGTATTCAGGATTTCTCCGGTCTGGATCACCTGTCCGATACCATTGCTCTGCTGACCCTTGATGATATCCTTTTCGCTCTTCGGGTCCTTGCGGTAAACGTGCTGCGAAACGGTCTCATCGATACTTACCGGCAGGGTGAGCTTGCCGTTGTAAGGCGAAAGCTCTACCTGATCGAGGAGATACTGTCGCTTGCTGAAGAACTTGCCCTCCATCTGTTCCTTGGTGATATCATTGAGTGCGAGGGTGATCTTCTGATATTTATCATACTGATAATAATCATAGTTGCTGAGGTCGCTCTTCTTCTTGGCAGCGATGACACGTCGCATGAGTTCCACGGCAGGGTTATCCTTGCGCTTGTATCTTCCCTTCTTCGACTTCACCACGACTTCTCCCAGCTTGTGGGAATCGTCCTTGAGCTTGATTTCGAGGAAGCTGGTTTTCTCATCTACCTTGACCGTTGCGGTCTTGTAGCTCAGAGCGCTGACGGTAAGCATCAGTCCCGGCTTCTTTTCGATGGTAAACTTACCTTCTCCATCACTGGAAACGGCAATCTTGTGTCCCTTGTACTGCACGCTTGCATACGATACGGCAAAGCCGTCATCGTCGATGACACGACCTGTTATCTTCTGCTGCGCCATCATCTGGAGTGTAGAAACCACCAGGAGGACGAGCACCAAATACAATTTTCTTATACCTTTCATTACCTTATTATATATATAGGGGCCTTGCGCCCATTATTAATCATTCTCTACTTTCAGGCTGCAAAGTTATAACATTATTCGTAAATAGCTGCAAAAACCTATTATATATTTCAGTTTTTTATGAGATTTTCAGAAATTCCTCCATCTCAGAGAGTTTCTTGATGATGCCATCGGGGATGGATTCATCCACCTTCTTCTCTTCCCACTGCAATCCCTTGATCCATAGGGTGTGGCAACCCAGCTTGTGGGCAGGAACGATATCCTTGCCATAGGTATCGCCCACTACCAGCACCTGAGAGGCAGGAAGATCGAGGGCGCAGACTCCGAGGGCGAAGATGGCTGGGTTCGGCTTGCGCACACCCACTACTGCCGATTCTATCACGTCCTCGAAATAGCCATCAATTCCTGCATCCTTCAATACCTGATTGATGTTGCCGTAGAAATTGGAAACCAGCACCATCGGATAACCATTCTGCTTCAGATGCTCCAACACCTGCTTGTTTTCATTCAGAAGAGCAAGGGTCTTGGCATTGATATAGCGAGCCATATCCACAGCAATCTGCTGGATTTCTGAATCAGAAAGGGAGAGGAAAAGGCTTTCTGATGATGCATCAGAATCTTTTCCGGGATTCCCAAGCTTCGCCTGTTTCTCAGAATCATCCTTTCCAGTCTCCAGCAATTCCTTTCCTGCCAGGAAATTCAATTCCAGGATCAGTTTTTCTCTGAGAATATCCTCGAAATGGAAATCAGGAGTCACGATGGGATTCACAGCCAGTGCTCGCTCACCATACACGTAGGCATCGCGGAAAGCCTGCTTGTAAATACTTACTCCTGGCTCAACTTCCTCGTCATCAGCCACGCCGATGCCGAAGTGCTCGTAGCCCTGCCACAGCACTTCCGACCAGTGGTCGCCCCTGGTATCGAGCGTGCCACCATAATCAAAGATGATTCCTTTTATATCCAGTACTTTCATTATTTTCCTTTATTAATTGTTTGCTGCTGGTTCTTCTGATCAGCCTCGTATTCTTCCTGAATCTTCTTCAGATCCTTGTTTCCCACCTTGATGAGCAGAATGCCGATGGCTATCCATACCAGCTCACGGATTCGGGTGATGAGACCGGTATATACACCCAGGGCACCCGTAAGATGCAGGCCATCCACCGCCAGAGCCAAACCACCCTCACGGGCTCCCAACTGCATAGGAGAGAAGAAGATGAGATTGCTGAAAAGCGATGAGAAGGCAAGAATCAGAATACTGTCGGCGATGCTGATATCCGCCGCAAAAGCCTTCAGGATAAGATAAATCTCCAGGCTCTGGAGCACTCTCGCCATCACCTCGAAGAAGAGGGAACTGTAGAAGGTGCTCTTGTGCTGACCATGCAGCAGGGCTATCTGCGAATCTATCTGCTCCAGGGTCTCCTGCTTCTCCTGCGCAAACCGCTTAGCCCAGTTCTTCACGAAAGGAATATGGGTGAGCAGACGGATGCCCTTCTGTGCCATTCCCGTCTTGTAGCCACGGGCAAAGAAGTAGATGCCGAGCAGGCAGAAGGATGCGATGAAGCCCAGCATGATGCCCATAGGGACACCTATCGGATACAGGGCGATATAGAGAAATGTAGAAAGAAACCAGAACCAGAAATGGGAGAAGATGTGCATCATCACATAGAGAATGACCGATGATGTAGCCTTGCTCACACCCGTAAAAGGCTTCAGCTCCATAATGCGGTAAGGTTCGCCGCCCATCAATCCGCAGGGAGTGGTGTAGTTCAGGGCAAATCCGCTCACGGTGAGCTTATATACTCGCCAGAACGAGAGTCCCTTTACCCTACCCTCGTCGTTGATGATAAGCCACCAGGAAATGGTGTTCACCCAATAAACCACGAGCCACAGACCGAGAATCAGCGGGAAATAGATGCCCGCCTGCTTCAGATAGCGCCAGATATCGGTATAGTCCATATCCATCGTGCAGAGCATGATGATGATGGCGATGATACCGAACGCCATGAATATATTTCTGAACTTGTTATTCATAAATGAACTTGTTTTTCGTTTATACCCCGTACTCTCCCTTCAGGACCTTCTGGTTGAGCTTCAGACAAAGACGCTCGTGGGTTCCTCTCATATAGAAAAAAATCAGGCTGAACACGGTAATCTCGATAGCCGGATAAAGCCATGGGAAACCTATCAGGATTGAGATGAACAGCGTGATGCTGCGCCAGTTGAAGGTGAGGATATTGGCATATTTCATCAGTGGAAGACTGCCCGCACGGAAGTCGGCACGCAACTGCTCAGGCAACTGCTGCGGATATCTTTCGCGCAGATTTCTCTTGAATATCTGGAAGATAGGAGTATCCCGCTCCTGTCCCAAGGTATAGTTCTTGTAGAAGAACTGGAAGAGTTTCTGCACTGGCTCCTTCTTCCACTTCATCTGCTTCCACAGATCTACCTGCTTGCTGGCATCGTCCAGTTCGCTACCCTCCTTGCCTTTCAGGAAGAAAAGGTGAATCTGACGGTAGTAGTCGGCAAGACGGCTCTGAATGGCATGGCAGCCGAAACCGGCAACGATGCAGAGTGCCCAGATTTTCCAGCCCCACTCCGGCATCAGACGGAAGGAGATGGCGAAGTAGATGCTGACAAACCAGAAGTCGCCAGCAGCACCATCCAGGATTCTGCCCAGGGCACTCTTCTGGTTGGTGAGTCGCGCCAGCTGTCCGTCGCAACTATCATATACGTTTGCCCAGATGAGCAAGAAGATGCCCAAGATGTTGATTGCCAAATCGTCGAAATAGAAGCAGATGCCCGCTCCTACGCCGAGGAAGATGGAAAGAATGGTCACCACGTTTGGGGTGACGTGAAGCATGCGGAAGAATCGCGCCCACTGGTAGCCAATGGGGCGATAGAAGTAAATATCAATGTGCTCCTCGGTATCCGCTGATTTCAGAGAAGCCTTAAATTCCTGATTCATCTTTTTTAAATTTTTTGTTTATTTTAAAGCTTTTGCCCTTTCAGGGCGCCAGACTATTATCTATAAACCCAGGGTGTTACCCTGGGCTAGGAGCTTCTGCCCATTCAGGGCGTGCAAATCATTTTTGTGGCGATATAGAAGGCAGCCTCATCACGGCATGGCGCAAAGCTAGGCCAGTCGTTGAAATCGATAATGCGGATGCTGCCATCCTCGCTGACCACACAGTCGCCGCCATATACCGGCACATTCAGCATGTCGGCAGCCTTGTCAGCCTCAGCCTTCAGATCCTCGGCATCGAAGGCGATGCCCTGAGCCTCGCCATTGATCACCTCCAGTCCGAACTTGGAGCGATGGCCGCATTTCGATGGATAGAACCAATAGAAGAAATCGGTACCCGATACGCCGTAGAACTTGATGAGGTCGCCCTTCAGATGCTCATTCACTACCACCGAAGTGATGCCGCGCAGCCAGAATTCCTTCAGCAGCGCCTCAGCCTCCTGCTCGTTCTGCACATAGCAGGTATCCTCCTTCTGCTGCGCACAGCCGTCGCCACGCTTCAGCCAGCAAGGATAGTGGATATCCTTCACCATCTCTTCATTTCTGCCGATGATGCGGCTCTCAGGAGTAGCGATGCCTCCGGCGATGAAACGCTCGGTCATGATGCGGCGGATGCAGCGGTTTACACCCAGACTGGAGTTCACCACCAATACGCCTTCCTCCTCTATTCTGCCGAGAATATCGAGTGCCTGCTTGCTGCGTGCCATCGAGAAGAAGCCATCCACTCCCACAGTCACACGGCAGCGAGGCCATCCGTAGGCTCTCTCCAATACAGTTGCCTTGCGGCAGAATTCCTTCTCGCACATCAGCATCACCTTCGCACCGAGTGCCTCCAGCTGCTGTTTTACGGCATTCATGATGGCAGCATCGTTATCCACGCAATTAGGCGAGAACTCGTTGCCGCGGCATACACCCACCAGGGTCTTACCCTCCAGCGGATGGATGAAAGCCTCGGCCTTCGCAATATCCTCCTTGTGATCTACATCGAGAATCTTGTTGATAGGATAAGCCTCCAGCTTCAATCCCTCTACCACCAGCTGGCGCTGGAAGTTGCGCATGCGGCTCATGCCCTGCTCCATGCAGTGGTCGAGCACATCGAGCGCCTTGTCGCCCAGACAGTAGATGCCACCCGAAATCAGATGGTCATCGCCCTCCTGCTTGTCATGGAAGCCCGTAATTCGGGGCTTCTTGTGCGAACCCTGCTTGTCGAGCAGACTGGCACCCTCGGCATCCTCCTGCTTCTCCACGCCTACCCACAACGGTTTTTCATCATCCACGTATGGGGTGACAGCCATGCAGCCGTCAATATCCTTTGCCTCCTGGAAGTGACGGATATACTTCTTGAATTCCTCCTCACGGAAGATGGTATCCACGGTGGTAAGGCAGAAGCGCTCGCCACGGAGATATGGCGAGAGGGCATGCAGACTGTGCATGGAACTAGGAGTGGTCTTCACCACCAGACGCAGAGGCACCGGCAGCTTCATCTGCTCCAGATGTTCACGCACCGCCGTGCTCCATTCGTTGACAATCACTACGATTTCGGTAGCACCGCAATCTACGAAGATGCGTAGAAGGCGCTCTATCATCGGTTCGCCGCATACCGGCACCAGGGGTTTAGGCTGTTCCACGCCTTCCTGTGCCAATCGGCTTCCCTCGCCCGCGGCTATAACTGCAAATCTCATTCTATCTATTTCTAATTATTTTTATTCAAATTTCTATAACTTTCTTCTGTAGCAGCGGCGGCGACGGTGCTGCACGCTTTCCAGATACTGCCACTGGCTCTGCACTCCCTTGTTGCTCTCCATCTGCGGCATCGCCTCCGCCCATTTGAAACCGTAGCGGTGGTACTGCTCGATGAGGTCGGCGAAGATGAGGGCATTGGCACCCTTGCTGCGGTATTCCGGCAACACGCCGATGAGCACCAGATCCACGGTATCAGTGGCATGGCACTTCATCACCCGCAGGAGCCGAAGCCATCCCCAAGGGAGGAGCTTGCCGTTGCGGTTCTTCTGCAGCGCTTCGGTCATGGATGGGAAGGATACGCCGAAACCGATCAGGCGGTTGTTGTCGTTGCCATCTACCACACCGGTGATGAGGTTCATATCCGCCATCTTGATATACGAATCCACATACCCGTCAATCTGTCGGTCGGTGAGCTGCTGGAAATCGTAGAGATCCTTGTAGGTTTCGTTGACGATGTGGAAAATCTCCTTGGCCATACCTCCCTGAACCAGTTCGTGCTTGGTAAACTTGCGCACGTGCAGATTGTAGCGGCGCTCGATGAACTGGGCTGTCTTGGCAAATTTCGGAGGGGTTACCTCAGGCACCTTGATGCGGTACTCCAGCCAGTCGTTGTCCTTCTGGAAGAGCTCCAGTGCATCCATGTGCTTGGGATAATAAGGATAATTGTAGTTGATATACATGGTAGATTTCTCGTGGAATCCTTCGATGAGCATTCCTTCGCGGTCCATATCGGTAAAGCCAAGTGGTCCTACCAATTCTTCCATGCCACGCTCTCTGCCCCAGTGGGCTGCGGCATCCAGCAGCATACCGGAAACCTCGAGATTATCGATAAAGTCGAACCATCCGAAGCGCACCTGCTTCTTGTTCCACTGGTCGTTGGCACAATGGTTGATGATGGCGGCAATGCGGCCTACCACCTTCGGGATGCTGTAATCGATAGCCAGGAAATATTGCGCTTCGCAGAAATCGAAGGCAGGATTCTTGTCTTTGCTCAATGTATTCCACTCGTCAAAACGCAAGTAAGGAACGGCATATTTGCTACCTTCATAAAGGTCGTAATAGAACTGTATGAAAGTTCTCAATCCTTTCTTGGTAGTAACGGGTATGATTCTAATATCACTCATTGATCTGATTTTTTTCTAAAACTTTTTGCTCTGATTTTTCTTTTTATAATAATGTATCATCAGAAAAACGGTGCAAAAGTACGAGTTTTTTCCGAGATGGCAAACGAAATCATTGTTTTTTTTCCTGCCGAGCGTTAAAATCATCGAATATTTCCCCCCTTTCGGAAATAAAGCAGTAACTTTGCAGGCTGAAATGAAGAAATCAAGAGATAATTATACATTCCTGACCCATGCACCGGTGCATCGGGTGATTTTTACGATGGCGATTCCTACCATTATCAGCATGTTATCGACGAGTATGTACAACCTCGCCGACACCTACTTCGTGGGCAGCATCAATACCCAAAGCGTGGCAGCAGTAGGCGTTTCCTTCGCTATGATGGCAGTAATCCAGGCTGTTGGTTTCTTCTATGGCCATGGTGCCGGAAACTATATCTCCCGAATGCTGGGAGCCAAGGAGGTGGAGAAGGCGAAGAAGATGGCAGCTACGGGCTTCATACTGAGCTTTCTGACGGGACTTTTCATCGCCATTCTTGGACAACTTTTCCTGACACCACTCTGCGTTCTTCTGGGATCCACTCCCACCATCCAGCCATATACCGAGCGCTATCTCGGCATCATTCTGCTGGGCGCTCCTTTCATGACGACCTCTCTGACACTCAACAACCTGATGCGTTTCCAGGGCAACACGATGTATGCGATGAAGGGAATCATGTCAGGAGTGCTACTCAACCTCATCCTAGCCCCACTGCTCATCCTTTATTTTGCCATGGGCATCACGGGTGCCGCCATTGCCACCCTCATCAGCCAGTGCTTCGGCTGCGCCATGCTTTTCTGGATGTCACACAAGGGTCAGAACATCCGAATCCATCTGCACAACTTCACGCCAACCAGGGCTTACTTCAAGGAGATTATCTTTGGCGGCACGCCTTCCTTATCAAGACAGGGTCTGGGAAGCATCGCCACGCTAGTGCTGAATGTGGCTGCCGGAGCCTATGGAGATGCAGCCATTGCGGGTATGAGTATCGTGACGAGAATCTCGTTCTTCACCTATGCCGTGGTCATCGGACTGGGTCAGGGTTTCCAGCCGCTCTGCGGTTTCTGTTATGGAGCCAAGTTGTACGGCCGCGTGAAGGAGGCTTTCTTTTTCTGCATCAAATGCGGCACGGTATTCCTGGCGGTTTGTGCCGTTTTCGGCTTCCTTTTCTCCGAGCCTATCATCGAACTCTTCCGTGATGATGCCAGCGTGGTAGCCGTGGGTTCCGTTGCTCTGAAGTGGCAAGTTATCAGCTTCCCTCTGGTAGCCACCATCGTGCTGACGAATATGCTGATGCAGACCATCCGCAAGCCCGTACGTGCGAATATCGTGGCAGCAGCACGTAGCGGCTTGTTCTTCATTCCGCTCATTTTCATCCTCCCTCATTTCTTCGGATTACTGGGCGTGGAGATGTGTCAGGCGTGGGCAGATATCTGCTCCTTCCTCGTGGCGGTACCGATAGCCTGGAGTGCATTCAGGGATATGAAATTTCAGAAACGCTAAAAAAATCACAAAAAACAAGAACGAATTCTTTGCAGTTCAAGAAATTAATCGTATCTTTGCACTCGAATTTTATTGATACATTAAGAAAACATGAGTAAAGATACACTAACTCATCAGCTGACAGAGACTATCGACGAGCTTTCAAGTGCCGAATCGCTGAAGGGTCTCTTCCATCAGCATCGAGACGGAAATCCACTTCCTTCGGGCAAGGCGCTCGAAGACATCATCAATCTGTCTCGATCCATCCTCTTTCCGGGATATTTCGGAAACTCATCCGTGAATATCTCTACCATCAAATACCATATCGGAGTAAGAGTTGAGAAACTCTACGAGATGCTCGCAGAACAGATTCTCGCCGGACTCTGCTTCGCCAACGACTGCGAATCGGAAACCCAGACAGAACTGCAGCACCATCGTGCCAAGGCAGGCGTCATCGCCGCCAAAGCCATCATGGAATTTCCCAAGCTCCGCAAGATTCTCGCCACCGACGTAGAGGCAGCCTACAACGGCGACCCGGCGGCGATGAGCCACGGAGAAATCATCTCCTGCTATCCCGTGATCAAGGCTTTAACCAACTATCGTATCGCCCATGTTCTGCACAAGCTCGGCGTGCCCCTCATCCCAAGAATGATGACGGAGCTGGCACACTCGGAGACGGGTATCGATATCAATCCGGAGGCTACCATCGGCCACCACTTCACCATCGACCACGGCACGGGTGTGGTTATCGGTGCCACCTGCATCATCGGCAACAACGTGAAGCTCTACCAGGGTGTTACCCTCGGAGCCAAGAGTTTCCCACTGGATAAGGACGGCAATCCTATCAAGGGAATCCCTCGCCACCCTATCCTGGAAGACGATGTCATCGTGTATGCCAACGCCACCATCCTGGGCAGAATCACCATCGGAGAAGGCTGCATCGTGGGAGCCAACGTGTGGGTGACCAAGGACATGAAGCCGAAAACAAAGAAATATAGAAAAGAAAAACAAAGTTTATTAGATATAGAATTCAATAATGGAACAGGAATTTGAACTCATTGCCAAGACCTTTATGGGTCTGGAGCCAGTCTTGGCTGAGGAGCTCACCCAACTGGGTGCTAACAATGTACAAATAGGTCGCCGCATGGTATCTTTCACAGGCGACAAGGAAATGATGTATCGTGCTAACTTCCAGTTACACACAGCCATCCGCATTTTGAAACCTATCAAGCACTTCAAGGCACGTTCTGCCGAAGAGGTGTACGACGAGGTTCAGAAGATCAAGTGGGATGACATCTTAGACGTGAAGAAGACTTTCTCGGTAGATTCAGTAGTCTATTCTGAGGAGTTCCGCAACTCACGCTTCGTGACTTACAAGGTAAAGGATGCCATCGTGGACTGGTTCCGCGAGAAGCAGGGCACACGTCCTAACATCAGCGTGTCTAACCCAGACATCCGCCTCAACATCCATATCGCAGAGGATAACGCTACCCTGAGTCTCGACTCAAGCGGTGAGAGTCTGCACCGCCGCGGCTACCGTCAGGAGCAGGTAGAGGCACCTCTGAACGAGGTTCTCGCTGCAGGTATGATCCTGATGACCGGCTGGAAGGGTGAATGCGACTTCATCGACCCAATGTGCGGTTCGGGAACCATCGCCATCGAGGCTGCCCTCATCGCCCGCAACATCTCTCCAGGTGTATTCCGCAAGGAGTTTGCCTTCGAGAAGTGGAACGATTTCGACCAGGATCTCTTCGACATGATCTATAACGACGACTCTCAGGAGCGCGAGTTCGAGCACCACATCTACGGATATGATGTAGATATGAAGGCGGTGAACACTGCCAACCTCAACGTGCGTGCTGCCGGACTGAGCAAGGATATCACCATCTCACAGCAGGACTTCAAGGACTTCACACAGCCTGCCGAGAAGAGCATCATCGTGATGAACCCTCCATACGGCGAGCGTATCTCTACTCCTAACCTGCTGAACACCTATAAGATGATAGGCGAGCGATTCAAGCGTGCCTTCGTAGGCAACGAGGCTTGGGTACTGAGCTACCGCGAGGAGTGCTTCGAGCAGATTGGTCTGAAGCCATCTATCAAGATTCCGGTGTATAACGGAAGTCTGGAGTGCGAGTTCCGCAAGTATGTGATGTTCGACGGCAAGATGAAGGAGTTCCGTTCTGAGGGCGGTATCGTGAAGACTGAGCGCGAGAAGAGCGAGATGGCGCAGAAGCACCGTTTCAAGAAGGAGCGCGAGTTCAAGAAGCGTGTGACCGAGGAGATTGAGAACGAGGATGCAGATATCCGCAGCTTCCAGTTCCACAGCCATCGCCTGGAGGACTTCGAGAAGCGCCGCAATGAGATTCGCCGTGGCGGACGTCCACGTGTGGGTGCTGCCGGAAGACGCGACGATGATGATGACCGCAAGGGCGGCCGTAGCTTCGGAGGAAAGCGCGGAGGCGACCGTAACGACCGTAACAACAAGCGCGGTGGTTTCAAAGGAGACCGCAGAGGTGGCAAGAACTTCGGAGGAAAGCGTGGCGGCAAGCCAAGCTTCGACACCGACTTTGATGACGAGGATTAAGATTTTCTAGCAATGCACTAAAACAGTGCGTCACTAAAGATTTCTAGCAATGCGGTGAAACGCCGTATTGCTAAGAATTCTAGCAATGCAGCGAAACGCTGCGTAGCTAAGATTCCCGGCGGATTTAAAACGTCTTCCGTCAGGCGTCCCGGCGGATTTGAAATCCGCCGTAAAAAAAGGTTCGACCTATTAAAACCGGGGGATTTGTAATCCCCCAACAAAAGGAAAGGCATTCTCCTTTGCTGCGGATTGCAAATCCGCAGAGCCGAAATAGGTTAGGACATTTTTTAACGCCGGATTACAAATCCAGCGGAACGCCTAGCGGACTTGCGTTCTTGATAAAACGCGGTATCACTAGAAATAAGAAACAAATCCTAGTTATCAGACAAATAAATCTAGCAACATAGCAAAACACTATGTCGCTAGAAATAAAAAAACAAGAAAAAAAATGATGAATCTGAAGAATTCAATTTATAAATTATCTTTTGCAGCTATGATTTCCATGATGGCAATGAATGCAACCGAGATACAGGCTCAGGGCGTAGTTCCTGCACAGAAGGGCGAGAAAGCCTTCACACTGGAAGACCTGAACTTTGGTGGCAACAACTACCGCAACATGGTGGCAAAGAACCGCTGGTGCACCTGGTGGGGAAATGAACTCATCCATCAGGACATCGAAGCATGCTATCTCGTAAACAAGACTACCGGAAAGGAGACAAAACTCTTCGGTATCAACGATATCAACCAGTGGATTGCTCCTACCAAGGACATCAAGGTAAGAGCCCTCTACAACGCTCAGTTCCCTTTCGCAGGCAAGAGCATCGTGATGGTAAGCAACGGCAGCAAGACCTACACCATCGACTTCAAGAAGCATAAGCTGCTGAGCGAGATGGAGTTTGAAGATGGCGAGAACCTCCTCGAGGCTAACGCGCAGCAGAATGCATTCGCCTATCTGAAGGGCAGCAACCTCTATGTGCGCACCTTCGACATAACCAACAATGCCATGACAAGAGAGAAGAAGTCTCACGATTTCCAGATCTCTACAGACGGCAGCCGAGAAATCGTATATGGTCAGAGTGTTCACCGCGATGAATTCGGCATCAGCAAGGGTACCTTCTGGAGCCCTAACGGCGAACTGCTCGCCTTCTACCGCATGGACCAGAGTATGGTAACAGATTATCCGCAGGTGGATATCCCGGAGATTGATTACTTCAATCATCCTGAGACAGAGACCTGCTGCGCCAAGCCTGCACCAGACAAGTATCCGATGACAGGCGAGACATCTCATAAGGTGACCGTAGGCGTGTTCGACTGCATGACCGGCAAGACCATCTATCTGAAGGCTGGTGACCCAACAGACCGCTACTTCACCAACATCGCATGGAGCCCGGACAGCAAGACCATCTATATGTTTGAGTTGAACCGCGACCAGAATGACTGTCGCCTCACTGCCTACAGCGCAGAGACTGGCGAGAAGACCGGCGAGCTCTATCGCGAGACCGATGAGAAGTATGTAGAGCCTTGCCACCCAATCCAGTTCCTGCCTTGGGACAACAGCAGCTTCATCATGCAGAGCCGCAAGGATGGCTACAACCACCTCTACCTCTGCACCCTGGGCAAGCACGGCAGCCGCATGGCAAGCAACACGGAATCACTCGAAATCAAACAGTTGACTTCCGGTAAATGGGAAGTGATGGAAGTGCTCGGCTTCAACGCCAAGCGCAAGAGCATCATCATCGCATCCAACGAGTGCTCTCCTATCCAGCGTAACATCTTCGTGGTGGATACCAAGACCGGCAAGCGCACCATGATGGACGATTGCGGCAAGGGATGGCACAACGCTACCCTGAGCGGGAACGGACAGTTTATCTATGATAACTACTCTACCCCAACCGTGCCTCGCAAGATTGCCATCGTAAACACCGAGAACGGCAAGCGCACCGCCTATTTCACAGCCAAGAACCCATGGAAGGGCTACAACGTGCCTGAATACAGCTGCGGTTCGATCAAGGCCGACGACGGCGTAACCGACCTCTACTGGAGAATGGTGAAGCCGGTGAACTTCGACCCTAACAAGAAGTATCCTACCATTATATATGTATATGGTGGACCTCATGCCCACAACGTGGATGCCCGCTGGAACTACAGCAGCCGTGGCTGGGAAACCTACATGGCAGAAAAGGGCTATCTGCTCTTCATCCTCGACAACCGTGGCAGCGAGAACCGTGGCAAGGCGTTCGAGCAGACTACCTTCCGCCAGCTGGGTCAGGTAGAGATGAAGGACCAGATGAAGGGTGTAGAATATCTGAAGACCCTGCCTTACGTAGATGCCGACAAGATTGGTGTTCACGGCTGGAGCTTCGGCGGATTCATGACCATCTCGCTGATGACCAACTATCCAGACGTATTCAAGGTAGGCGTAGCAGGCGGTCCGGTAATCGACTGGCACTGGTACGAGGTGATGTATGGCGAGCGCTATATGGATACCCCACAGACCAACCCAGAGGGTTACAAGAAGACATCCCTACTCTATCAGGCTAAAAACCTGAAGGGTAAACTGCAGATTATCCAGGGCTTAAACGATGTGACCGTGGTGCCACAGCACTGCCTCACCTTCCTGAAGGCTTGTATCGCAGCAGGTACCCAGCCAGATTTCTTCGTATATCCAGGTGAGCCTCACAACATGAGAGGGCATCAGAGCACTCACCTGCACGAAAGAATCAGCAACTACTTTTTCGACTACCTGAAGTAAAAAGAAAAATTTTAAATGTATAAGAGACTCTATCTGAAGAAAATTCGGATGGCAATATATCCAAGAGTCTATCTGAAGTAAAAATCTTCGGAACAAAAAGATGACTAACAAGATAAGAAAAGTAATTTTATTAATTACCACCATACTCTTTGCCTGCCACCTGCAAGTGGCAGGTAAAGAGTCTTTTGTTTCTAAGCAGAGCATCCCCGACTTTAAATTTATCTTCGACAAGCTATCTCAGAACCGCATCACCTACAATCGCTACAACGACAGCATCTTCAGCATCCACAACCACGACGAATGGGTAAGATTCTTCATGACAAGAAGCCGGAAGAACCATTTGATTTATCACGAGAACGAGAAGCTGCTGAATAGCATTGCAGATTATTTCGAAACCGATATGGCAGATACGACGAAGGAGACCATTCTGCCAGATGTAGCCTACGACAGTCTGGACAAAAACTTCTTTCATAACTATGCCTATGCCCTGACGGATCCATTCATCACAAACAGGGTTACGGATATTCTGATTCGAAATTTCAGAAAACGCCCGGAAAGGAACTACGAATTTCTGAGAGCCATGAGCTGGAAGGGTTCATCCTATTACCAGATATGGAGACTGAACAGAGACAACGAGACATTGAAAAAAGCATACGATTGCATCGCATACGTAGCCGACAGTACACACTGCCATACACTTGAAGAACTGGGTCTGTACGGCTATGCCCTACAGGATCTGTGCCTATCCGCATGGACACTCCACCATATCCAACCCCTGAAAAAACTGAAGGAAAGATACGAAAAGCTGGAAATTTTAGCCAGAAATCATACGGCAGACGAGCTGGAAGTACCCGAAAAGAGAAGGCAGCTATGGATTAACCGAATCAAGAATAGAGACTTGGAGATAGTTAGAGGTATCTATCTCACCAATCCGGAACTGATAGAAAAGAAAGAAGGAGACGCTTTGGTAAAACGGGTGATAAGGCAGTATCCGGATACCGTAGGACTCAGCATCTCATCGAAGCTCAATCTCATCGTCATGAAGCTAAGAATTGGAGAAATCCGGACAAGAACAGCCTTGAAAGAGGCTGAGGAAATATACGGAACGCTGATCAAACCACTTACACAACAAAAAGTTCTGGGAGAAGGTGCCTTCAATTCGCTGATGAATCACTACACCAATCTGGCGTTTATCGTAGATACGGCAAGGGTTTCTACCAATTACAAAAAAAAGCACATCAGGACATTCTGTGAAGATATTATCAGGATGTTCAGACATCGCAAAGACCAGCAGAACTCCACGCAGTATAATCAGACACTGGAAAATGTGAGCACCTATCCCCGACTCATCAAATACCTGAGCGATGAAGAAAGAATAGGATTCGTGATGGAACTGAACGTGGCAACCCAGGTTACCACCTACGCCCACTCTACTCACGTGGCACAACTTGCAGAAGCCATGATGAAAGCCATCATCAGGCACCGGCGGGAACTGCTGGTAGGAAAACTGGGCATCAGCAGCAAATGGCAGGTAAGGCTTCATCAGCAGCAGCTCATCCACTTCATCACCCGTGCTGCACTCTGTCACGACATTGGCAAGAACAGTATCGTAAGCGTGGTAAACAACGACTATCGACAGCTGTGCGATGAGGAGCGAAGAATCATCAGAATGCATCCCCGAATGGGACTGAAATACCTGAAGATATCGCAGGAACTGAAATACTACCACGATACCACGCTGGGACATCATAAATGGTACAACGGCAAGGAAGGCTATCCAAACGACTTTGACAACACCAAGTCGCCTTACCGCTTCATGATAGACATCATAACCCTGTGCGACTGCATGCAGGCTGCCACCGAACGAGTAGGCAGAAACTACAAGCAGGAAAAGAGCTTCGAAAAAGTGATGGGAGAGCTGAGAGAAGGCGCAGGAACCCGATACAATCCCGACCTGGTGAAGCTGATAGATGACATACCGGAACTCTACAAGGAACTGGAGAGGATAGCCATCTACGGATGGCCAGATATCTATTATGAAATCTATAAGAACTATATGCGATAAAGATTTTAGGCTTTTTGCTTGTATAGTTCGCTGAAATTTAGTAATTTTGCAGCAAATTAGAAATTTGGATGCAAAAAGGAGTAAATATCTATCCTGATTGTAAAAGAAGGAGAAGACCAATATCCTGATTGTAACATGTAATAGAAGAATTATTAAACGTAACTACGATGAAAATATTATTGTTAGGAGGCGGTGGCCGCGAGCACGCCTTAGCTTGGAAAATCGCTCAGAGCGAGAAGTGTGAGAAACTCTTTATCGCTCCTGGCAATGCCGGTACGCAGAATGTCGGCGAGAATGTGAATATCAAGGCTGACGACTTCGAGGCGCTCAAGAACTTCGCTGTCGAGAACGGTGTTGATATGGTGGTAGTAGGTCCGGAAGACCCACTGGTAAAGGGTGTCTATGATGACTTCAAGGCTGACCCTCGCACCCAGAACATCCCTGTGATTGGTCCATCAAAGGCTGGTGCCGTGCTGGAAGGAAGCAAGGACTTCGCCAAGCAGTTTATGAAGCGCCACAACATTCCGACAGCTCAGTATGAGACTTTCGACGGCGAGCACGTAGAAGAAGGCTTGAAGTTCCTGGAGACTCTGAAGGCTCCATACGTATTGAAGGCTGACGGCTTGTGCGCCGGTAAGGGTGTTCTCATCCTTCCTACCCTGGAAGAGGCCAAGAAGGAGTTCAAGGAGATGCTCGGCGGTATGTTCGGCAACGCTTCTGCACGCGTAGTTATCGAGGAATTCCTCAGCGGTATCGAGTGCTCCGTATTCGTATTGACCGATGGCAAGAACTACAAGATTCTGCCTGAGGCTAAGGACTACAAGCGCATCGGCGAGCACGATACCGGTCTGAACACCGGCGGTATGGGTAGCGTTACCCCTGTGCCATTCGCAACCAAGGAGTGGATGCAGAAGGTGGATGAGCGCATCATCCGTCCTACCGTAAAGGGTCTGGCTGAGGAGAACATCGACTACAAGGGCTTCATCTTCTTCGGTCTGATCAATGTAGAGGGCGAGCCAATGGTTATCGAGTACAACTGCCGTATGGGTGACCCAGAGACTGAGAGCGTGATGCTCCGCCTGAAGAGCGACATCGTGGATCTTTTCGAGGGTGTAGCTGCCGGCGATCTTGACAAGCGCAGCATCGAGTTTGATGAGCGTGCTGCTGTCTGCGTGATGCTCGTAAGCGGTGGTTATCCAGAGGCTTACAAGAAGGGTTATCCTATCCATGGTATCAATGATGTGGAAGGTTCTGTTGTTTTCCACTCAGGTACAGCCATGAAGGATGGAGAGGTTGTAACCAATGGCGGCCGTGTAATCTGCGTAAGCAGCTACGGCAAGGATAAGGAAGAGGCTCTGAAGAAGAGCTTTGCCGAGGCTCAGAAGATCCAGTTCACAGACAAGTACTTCCGCTCTGATATCGGACAGGATCTTTAGTTTTTTAATGTTAAATGTTGAATGTTGAATGTTGAATGTTGAATTGCCTAACGGACTCAAGGGCGCTAGCCTAATTCAACACTTAACATTCAACATTCAACATTGTTTTAAGCATTCAACATTGATTTAGATGTTAAGAAAGAAAACTTTTCAAAATAAAGTGGCGGCTAGCCGCTACGCTCTACCTGTAACAGCAACCCTTGCCGCCTTGGTATGGGTTGCTGTAGGTTTTTTAGTAGCTAACATTTGGGTGCAGTTCGCCTTCACCATTCTCTCTACCCTGCTGATGGTGGAGCTCAACAACCATAATTCCCTGATGCGAACCTACAGCCGAATGGTGTCCTGCAGTTTCCTGGTGTTCATCACCATGACCTCTCTGCCTACACCCTCCTTTAAGGCAAGCATCGTGACGATGTGCTCCATCGCCTTCTACCTCATCATCTGGAACAGTTACCAGGACAAGCGGGCGGCAGGATGGACCTTCTATGCCTTCTTCTGCGTAGGACTCGCCTCAATGGTGTTCATCCAGGTGGGATATTTCCTGCCCTTCCTGTGGCTGATGATGATGGTATTCACCAATTCCTTCAGCTTCAGAAACTTCTTTGCATCTATCATCGGTCTCATCATGCCGTATTGGTTCTCAGCGGGTTACTTCGCCTACACCAATAACATCAATGGACTGATCAGTCATTTTGCAGAATTTATCAACTATCAGGATCTGTTCGATTATTCGCAGGTTACCGACCACGAGGTGGTGAATCTTCTGTTCCTCATCATCCTGAGCACATTGGGCAGCATACACTTCCTGCATACCTCTTATGCTGATAAGATCCGTACCCGAATGATTTACAATTCATTCATTCTTATCAACTATGTGAGTCTTGCCTTCATCATCCTGCAGCCTCACCACATCAAGGAGTTGGGCAGCATCATGATTGTAAATACGGCACCACTCACCGCTCACTTCATCACCTATACTAAAGGAAAGCTGGCGAACATCGTCTTTATCTCGGCGCTGGTCATCATGGTATTGATATTGCTATACAATATCTTCATTCCGGAAACGGTATTGCTGCAGGCTATTCAGGGATAAGATTGATTCTGGGATTAGAGTTATTCAGAGATAGACTTGATGCAGCGAAACGCTGCATCAAGAATGTTAAACAAATAATATTCAATGGGTTACATAATAGACTTTTTAATCAACTGGGGCTATTGGGGCATGCTTGTTTCCGCCTTTCTTGCCGGCAGTTTCTTTCCTTTCAGCAGCGAGGTAGTGATGTCGGGCTTGCAGGCAGCAGGTTTGGATCCCATCCCTCTGGTGATATATGGCAGCATAGGAAATGTATTGGGCTCGCTGTTCAACTATGGTGTGGGCAGACTGGGCAAGATGGAATGGATAGAGAAATATCTGCACGTGAAGAAGGAGAAACTGGATCAGGCAGAAAGATTCATGGCTGATAGAGGTGCCTGGATGGGCTTCTTCGCCTTCATCCCGATTTTGGGAAGCGCCATCACCATCGTGCTGGGGCTGACAAGAGCCAATATCATCATCTCTACCATCAGCATCACCATCGGAAAAGTGCTGAGATATATCCTCTTGGTTTATGGTCTCAGCTTCATCGTATAAACATATAAGCAGATTTATAACACAAGAAGATTTTAATATATGAAGAGATTTCTATACCTTATTATATTATGTGTTATTCTTGCCGGATGTAAGGGTACACCTCAGAAACAGGCAGATTCGGGAAAGGCTTCAAGAACAGAGAAGCCTGCGGTTACGGTTACAGTTACGATTTCCCCCTACAAGTATTTCGTAGATCAAATTGCCAAAGGCAAGGTGGATGTCAACGTGATGGTATCGAATGGCAACAACCCGGAGACTTACGAACCATACGCCCAGCAGATGATGGAACTATCGAAGAGTGCCCTCTATCTGAAAGTGGGCAGCATCGGTTTTGAGCAGACCTGGATGAAGAAGTTGCAGGACAACGCTCCAGATATGAAAGTGATAGATACTTCCGTGGGCATCAAGCCTGCCAAGACTCCGGGTGGCAACATCGACCCACACGTATGGATGAGTTGCAGCAACGCCCGCATCATAGCCAGCAACATCCTCAAGGCGCTCTGCGAACTGGAGCCAAAGAACAAGACATTCTTCGAGAAGAACTATCAGTCGCTGCTCAGCATCATCGACAAGAGAGACAGCACCATCAAGGAGAGTTTCAAAAAGGATCCAGACCTGGTACGCAAGTTTGTGATCTATCACCCTATCCTCACCTACTTTGCCCGTGATTACCAGCTGGAGCAGCTTGCCATAGAGGAAGAAGGCAGGGAGCCTAGTGCCTCCCAGCTGAAGAGCCTCATAGAGAGAGCAAGAAAAGAAAAGATCAAGTTCTGCCTGATACAGGCAGAATTTGCCAACCGCAACACCACAACCTTCATCAACGAAAGCCACACCAAGCCAATGAATATCAATCCATTGCAGGGCGATTGGAACAGGGCGATGCTGGAAGCGGCACTGGCTGTGCAAGGCAAAGAGATAGTGGTTGGGAAGTAAGCCCGCCAATATTTTATAAAAAGTATAAAGAACAATAACTAATCATAAAGTTCAATGTTCAAAACTCAAAGTTCAAAGTTAATCGAAATAGAGCACCTATCTGCCGGATATGACGGCAAGCAGGTGCTCAGCGACGTAAATCTCACAGTATATCAAGACGATTATCTTGGCATCATCGGACCAAACGGTGGTGGCAAGACTACTCTCATGCGCCTCATTCTGGGACTGATGAAGCCTACGGAAGGAACCATCAGATACTTCAGAAAAGTAAAGGATGAGAG
This sequence comes from Segatella sinensis, assembly GCF_040095255.1. NCBI lineage: Bacteria > Pseudomonadati > Bacteroidota > Bacteroidia > Bacteroidales > Prevotellaceae > Segatella > Segatella sinensis. The sequence goes on from NZ_JBBNGE010000017.1 coordinate 42,115, forward strand.
CGGGGAAACGGTTCTTGATGAAAACGGCGAAGCAAAAGTTGAGGAAGTAAAGGAGATTTCGATGGGCTATCTCCCACAATACAACCAGCTCGACAAGCAGTTTCCTATCTCTGTATATGAAGTTGTACTTGCCGGACTCAGCAAGACCAAAGGTCTCTTTTCGCGATACACCCAGGCTCAGCACCAGCAGGTGCTCGATACCTTGGAGCGCATGCAGCTGACGGAATTCAAAGACCGACACATCGCTGCCCTCAGCGGCGGTCAGCTTCAGCGAGTGCTCCTCGCCCGTGCCATCGTATCAAAGCCCGATGTCGTGATTCTCGATGAGCCTAACACCTACATCGACCGCCGATTCCAAAAGCAGATGTACGAGATGCTGGAGCAGATCAACAAGGAGTGCGCCATCATCATCGTCAGTCACGATGTAGCCGAAGTGCTCAACAACGTGAAGCATATCGCCTGCGTAAACCAGCACCTGCATTATCACGATACGGCAGATATGCCAAGAGAAAAACTGGAAGAGCATTTCCTGAATGTTTAATGTGTTTTTCTACAACATCACCTATTTAAATTTAATATAACCTAAAAAAGAGAAGCAATCCTACGCTATCTCTTTACTTTTTAGTATCTTTGCAACGTTTTATACACATTATATAAATAGGAAACATAGAAATATAATACATTAAAGTTTAAACAATAATGAAACAGTACAGATTAGTGGACAATATCTTCGGATGGGTCGCATTCATCATTGCGGCATTCGTATATTGCTCCACAATTGAACCGACAGCCAGCTTCTGGGACTGTCCTGAGTTTATTACAACTGCCTACAAGCAGGAGATCGGTCACCCACCTGGGGCACCATTCTTCATGCTCATGGGCAATTTCTTCACACATTTCGCCAGTGATACCACGCAGGTAGCCAAGATGGTGAATACGATGAGCGCACTCCTCAGTGCCGTCTGCATCATGTTCCTCTTCTGGACCATCACCCATCTGGCACGCAAGCTCATCATCGGCGACTGGAAGGAGATGACCACCAGCAAGCTGATTGCCATCGAAGCATCAGGTATGGTGGGCGCACTCATCTACACCTTCAGCGATACCTTCTGGTTCTCTGCTGTAGAGGGTGAGGTTTACGCCTTCTCTTCTGCCTTTACCGCTGTGGTATTCTGGCTGATTCTGAAGTGGGAAGACCATGCCGACGAACCTCATAGCGACCGATGGCTCGTGCTCATCGCCTATATGACCGGTCTGAGTATCGGTGTGCACCTGCTCAACCTGCTCTGCATCCCAGCCATCGTACTGGTATATTACTACAAGAAGGTGCCTCATGCCAACCTGAAGGGTTCGCTCATGGCGCTCTTCCTTTCATTCCTGGTGGTAGTAGCCGTACTTTATGGTGTGGTTCCTGGCATCATCACCGTAGGCGGATGGTTTGAGCTGTTCTTCGTCAATACGCTCGGCTGCCCATTCAATACCGGTGAAATCGTATATATCATCTGCCTCGTAGCCTCTGTTATCTGGGGTATCTACGAGACCTACAATGCATCAGAGAAGAACGAGAAGAAGCAGAACATCGCCTTCGTTCTCGGTTTCGGCATGCTCGGCATCCCATTCTTCGGATATGGATGGAGCGCAGTCATCACCGGCATCATCATCCTGGCGATCCTCTGGTTTGTACTCAACTACAAGCGCAAGAAGGAAGTAGTAACCGGCGTTGACCAGGCTACAGGCATCGAGAAGAAGAAGATGCAGCTGCTGCCTCTCATCTCTGCACGCATCAAGAACACAGCATTGCTCTGCATGCTGATGCTGATGATCGGTTACTCAAGCTATGCGCTCATCGTAATCCGTTCGTCCGCCAACCCTCCTATGGACCAGAACTCTCCTGAGGATATCTTCACCCTGGGTAGTTATCTGAGCCGCGACCAGTATGGCGATACTCCATTGCTCTATGGTCAGGCTTACACTTCTCAGGTGGCTCTCGAAGCTGACGGCAACATGTGCAAGCCTGTAACGAAGGAAGGTGCACCTGTTTATCAGCGCAAGGAGAAGGCTTCTGCCGATGAGAAGGACTCTTACTTCGTAGTAAGCCATAAGAACAAGTATGTATATGCACAGAATATGCTCTTCCCACGTATGCACAGTTCGGCTCATGCCCAGGCATACGAAGACTGGATGGGTGGCGTAGAGGGTAATCAGGTGCCTTACGACCGTTGTGGCGAGAACATGATGGTGAAGGTTCCTACACAGATGGAGAATATCCGTTTCTTCCTCTCCTATCAATGCAACTTCATGTACTGGCGCTACTTCATGTGGAACTTTGCCGGACGACAGAACGATATCCAGGGCAACGGTGAGCCTGAGCACGGTAACTGGATTACCGGTTTCCCATTCATCGACAACGCTCTCTATGGCGACCAGAGCAAAATGCCAGACGACCTGAAGGCAAACAAGGGACACAACGTGTTCTACTGCATGCCGCTGATTCTCGGTCTCATCGGTCTCTTCTGGCAGGCTTGGTACACCCGCAAGCGCAAGGTCATCAAGAACGGCGTGGAGACAGAGGAGATTCTCCCTGTAGGTATCCAGCAGTTCTGGGTGGTATTCTTCCTGTTCTTCATGACAGGTCTTGCCATCGTGCTCTATCTGAACCAGACTCCTATGCAGCCACGTGAGCGTGACTATGCCTACGCCGGTTCATTCTATGCATACGCTATCTGGTGCGGTCTTGGCGTTCTCGCCATCATCGACCTTCTGAAGCAGAAGATGAAGCTCAGCGGTACTGCCGTAACAGCTATCGTGGCTGTGGTAACCCTGCTCGTTCCTATCCAGATGGCATCACAGACCTGGGATGATCACGACCGTTCAGGACGTTACACCTGCCGCGACTTCGGCCAGAACTATCTGATGTCGCTTCAGGAGAAGGGCAACCCTATCATCTTCACCAATGGTGATAACGATACCTTCCCACTCTGGTACAACCAGGAGGTAGAAGGCGTAGGTACAGATGCCCGCGTATGTAACCTGAGCTATCTGCAGACCGACTGGTATATCGACCAGATGATGCGTCCTGCATACAACTCACCATCCGTGCCAATCACCTGGCCACGTCTCGACTTCTGTTCGGGTACCAACGAGTATGTTTCTGTCCAGCCAGAGGCTAAGCAGCAGATTCTCGACTTCTACAAGCAGGATCCAGTGAATGCCAAGAAGCAGTTTGGTGATGAGCCTTTCGAGCTCAAGAACATCCTGAAGTACTGGGTACGCAGCAAGAACTCAGACATGCACTTCATCCCTACAGACACCGTCTATGTAACAATCGACAAGGAGGCTGTGAAGAAGAGCGGCATGATGATGGCTTCTGATACCATCCCAGACAAGATGGTGATTTCACTCGCAGGCAAGAATGCTCTCTACAAGGGCGACCTGATGATGCTCGAAATGCTGTCACAGTGCAACTGGACACGTCCTATCTACGTGGCTCTTACCGTGGGACAGGAGAACTATATGAACCTTGGCGACAACTTCGTACAGGAGGGTCTTGCCAACCGTATCACTCCATTCACCACCAACAAGCCAGGTGCGAAGAACTTCGATGCAGAGAAGACCTATCACAACATCATGACCCGATTCAAGTTCGGTAACCTGAAGCAGAAGGGACTCTATATCGACGAGACTACCATGCGTATGTGCTATACCCACCGTCGCCTGCTCGCCCAGACAGCCCTCCAGCTCATCGCCGACGGCAAGAACCAGAAGGCTATCAACATCCTGAAGAAGGCTGATGTGGAGATTCCTGCATACAATGTCACCCTCGATTATATGAGCGGTGGTCTGGATATGGCTCGCGGCTGGCTGCTCACCGGTCAGAAGGCAAAGGGTAAGGAATATGTAGAGGCTGTCTGGAAGAATGCTCACCAGTATCTCGACTATTACCTCTCATTGACCAACGACCGCTTCCTGCAGAGCCAGAACGACTGCATCCGTCAGATCATGATTATGCAGAGTGTCTGCGATGTGGCAGGTATGGTAAGCCCTCAGTTGCAGAAGAGTTATGAGAAGCAGCTCAATGCTCTCTATACACTCTATCGCGGCAGAGGCGGCAGCATGCCACAGGGCAATCAGTAAAAACTGAAGCATTGCCACAAGGCTGTCAATAAAACATAGCCACGAGGCAATCAGTAAAATAAAGAATATCAAGGAAGACCTGGCATTTTTGCTAGGTCTCCCTTTTTGTATCATCCCCTAATCAAGTTATTCCTATGTTCATAGAGCAACCTGCCAAATGGCTCAGATGGTTATATCCGAAAGCAATATGGAGAATGGACAAGAACGACCATTCGGTGTATCTCACATTCGATGATGGTCCGATTCCCGAATCCACCCCATTCATCCTGGAAACCTTGAGAAAGTACAATATCAAGGCTACCTTCTTCATGGTGGGCGAAAACGTATTGCGCAACCACGATCTCTACAACCAGATTGTAGCAGAGGGGCATCAGATAGGTAACCATACCTTCAATCATATCGGTGCCTTCAAGCATCGTGTCATCTCCTACGTGCTCAACACCAACAAGGCAAATGACATCATCCACGCCCATCTCTTCCGTCCACCTCACGGCTGGATGCGACAGAGCGAGTACTGGTGGCTGCACCGCACCTACAAGGTAATCATGTGGGATGTGGTAACCCGAGATTATTCCAAGTGGATGACGGCAGAAGATGTGGTGAACAATGTGAAGAAATATGCCCGCAACGGCAGCATCATCACCTTCCACGACTCGCTGAAGAGCATCGACAAGCTGAAGACGGCACTTCCACAATCCATAGAATGGCTGATGGAACAGGGATATGAATTTAAGATTTTTGATTAAATCATTTTTGATTAAAACATTTTGATTAAATCATCTTTGATTAAAACATTCAAAAGACAATGAGCAAGAGAATCAATAGTTATCAGGCTGTAGCCTCTTTCGTAAGAGGATTCTTCGAGGCATACGCACGCGGCATCATGGATGCTGCGGTTGGCGGCGATGACTTCCAGAAGAAGAACGACCCCAAAGAGGTGAAGCAGATGATGCTGGAACACTATGGAGAAGTGAACCAGTACTTCTTCGACATCATGTTCTCTACCCTCGTACGACTCAACTACAAGAGTGCGGAAGAGGCTAACGAGCGCATGCAGAAGAATTTTGAGAGCATGAAGAAGACCGATCCTACCTTCGAGCCAACCATGCTCGACTATCTGCGCATCGCCTGCAAATCGAACCAGCTGTACAAGGCGATGGAAGCTGAATACAAACGCAACTTCACCTGGCTCCTGCAGGGTAAGTTTACAAGCATAGAGGAGCACGTACGAGATTATACCCACGGTGTGCTCATCAGCCTTGCCGACGAGCCGATGGCTATCCATCTGCTGGTGCGCATCATCGTGAAGGCATACGCTGCCGGACTGAAATGTGTCAGCAAGGAAGGTACCCAGCAGCAGCTACACATGCCTACCCTGCACGGCATGCTACTAAACAATGTGAACATTCTCCTGAACGAGGCTCCGCTGAAGGGCGATCCTGAAGATCCTGTTGCCCTCTTCAAGGAGGCATGCAAGAACGAAGAAGAAAACATCAACGTTCTTTTCAACACATTAAACGATGCGATGAAAGAGCTGGCAGAGGAATAAGTTTTCCATCAAATTATACCGGAACTAAAATAACTGCACTTCAGCTGGGCAACGAGCGCACAACACGTGATATGCAAGCGCACAACAGCTGATATGCAAGCGCACAACAGCTGATATGCAAGCGCACAACAGCTGTTGTGCGGCTTTAGAAGCTGACTGTTCCGAAAATAAATAAGTAATATCCGGACAACTTTTACTATAAACGAGAACGACTTCTCACACTTATAAGCATTGCTGCCTATAATTGTGAGAAGTCGTTCTCATATATAATACAGTATCTTACTGCATATCATAAACTACCTGCATGAGCTTCTTACCAAGTTCATCAGCCTGCTCCATGGTTGAAGCCTCACTATATACGCGGATGATTGGTTCAGTGTTACTCTTGCGGAGGTGAACCCACTTGTCAGGGAAGTCAAGCTTCACACCGTCGATATCAGTAACAGTTACATCCTTCTCCTTGCCATACAGCTCCTTCACCTTGACGAGGATAGCATCTACATCGGTAGAAGCAGTCAGGTCGATGCGGTTCTTGGCGATGAAGTAGTTAGGGAAGCTGGCACGAAGCTCGCTCACCTTGCAGCCCTTATGAGCCAGACTGCTCAGGAAGAGAGCGATACCTACGAGGGCATCACGACCATAGTGGCTCTCAGGATAAATAACTCCACCATTGCCTTCGCCACCAATCACTGCATGAACATCCTTCATCTTGGTAGTTACATTCACCTCTCCTACGGCAGAAGCACAATATGAACCACCATGCTTCTCGGTTACATCGCGGAGAGCACGGGTAGAAGAAAGGTTGCTGACGGTGTTACCTGGAGTCTTGCTCAATACATAATCAGCTACACTTACCAGGGTATATTCCTCGCCAAACATCTTACCATCCTCGCAGATGAATGCCAGGCGGTCAACGTCCGGGTCAACAACGATACCCATATCATAGCCACCCTTCTTCAACTCATCCATGATGCCACCGAGGTTCTTCTCCAATGGCTCTGGGTTGTGAGCAAAATCACCGGTAGGCTCAGCATTCAGGAATGTATATTCTACGCCGAGTGCATCGAGCAACTCTGGGAGAATAACACCACCTACAGAGTTGATGGCATCTACACAAACCTTGAAATGAGCGTTCTTGATAGCCTCAACATCCACGAGCTTCAATGCAAGCACCGAGTCGATATGGCGCTTATTGAATGTATTATCTTCTGTATATTTTCCGAGAGCATCTACATCAGCATACTCGAAGTCTTCCTTCTCAGCGATACTCAATACCTCGCTACCATTGGCAGCAGTCAGGAACTCACCCTTCTCGTTGAGAAGCTTGAGAGCATTCCACTGGCGTGGGTTATGAGAAGCTGTGATGATGATACCACCGGCAGCACCACTCATGGTTACAGCCAACTCTGTAGTAGGAGTAGTAGCCAGACCGATGTTCAATACATCGTAACCCATACCCATCAAAGTTCCACAAACCACATTCTTTACCATCTCGCCTGAGATACGTGCATCACGGCCAACCACGATGGTGTTGCTCTTAGAAGCACCGCTACGACGGATGAATGTAGCGTAAGCAGATGTAAACTTGACGATGTCGAGCGGATTCAAAGTATCGCCCGCTGGACCGCCGATTGTTCCACGGATACCAGAAATAGACTTAATCAGTGTCATAATAATATCTTTTTAAAATGAAATTATCTTATCTGCCTCTTTGCAAGGTTAAATCATAGAGGCAGGCATATACGCTTCCTGATGCCGCTGTAGTACCATAGGTATGAGGAACTACCAGACGAACGTGAGCAATTCTCTCGCCCTCGGCATTACCACGACCAATCTTTACCCAACTGAAAGGAACCAGCCAGCCACTAGGTACTGTTCCGCTATAACCGCCGGAGTAGTTTTTGTTGTAAGTGGCTGCCATCAAGCTGCTATTCACATCAAAAGTACCGGTGAAAGTGCCGGAAGTATTGGTCACGGTCATCTTATCAGTATAGAAAGAATACTGCTTCAGATTATTGCTCAACTGCAAAGAGTTAAGACTCATCTCTGCTGCGGTATTCAGATTGTATTCAGAGAAACGAACGAGCACGTCGGTAGTCTCGCCCATCTTGATATAGTCGCCGCAACCCATTTCCAATACCTGCATATAAATACCGTTACTGTTGAAGAGCACATACTCGTTGTTGTTCTTGGAAGTATCAGTAAGAACCACGCTGTTGTCCTTCTGCTTCTTCTCCCAACGACTCTTGAATTCCTCTTCTGAAATGACCTTCACGTTTTCGTGACGCAAGAAAGAACTGATAGAGTCCAACTCGCGGTCACGCAAATCCTTATATGTCTCAGTATCGTTACATGCAGCAAACGAGAAAAGTGCTGCTATAGCCATGATGGCAAACAAAAATTTCTTCATTCCTTTTACTAAATTCTAATTTATTGGGCAAAGGTACAAAAAAGAAAAGACAACACCGAGAAGTATAGGATGATTTTATTATTATTTATCACTTATTATCATCCTAATGCCTCTTTCGGGGTTGTTTTTCCTTATTTTTCTGTTTTTTCAGGCGCAAAGGCCTCCTTATCTCAGTAAATCGGCAAAGGCAAGAATTGCCTTCTGGGCAATCTTCTCAGCCTCCTCAATACTGCAAAGCAGCTTACCGCCTGATGCGTTGCGATGACCGCCACCATTGAAGAACTGCTCCGCCATCTTATTGCATGGGAAATCATCCACAGAACGGAGACTCACCAATATGCGGTTGTCGATATCGGTATCCTCTCGGAGCGAGATGGAGAGCTTGTGACCTCTGATGGTAAGAGGCACGTTCACCAATCCTTCCAGATCGCCCTTGATGAAATCATACTCCTTCATCTCCTTGCGGGTTACGGTATAGTAACTGGCATGGAGCGACTCGATGACCTGCAGCTTCTCGTTCATCAGATGACCGCGGAAGCGGACCGCAGAGACACGGGCGTTGTTGAAGACGTTGCGATAAATCTTATCCTTGTCGATACCCTTGGTAAGCAGCTGGCAGATGATGTAGTAGATGTCCGGATTGGTAGAGTTATAGGTGAATCCACCCGTATCGGTCATCATACCGCAATATACGCAGGTAGCCCAGGTCTTATCCAACTCAGGGAAACCACCCAACTGCCATATCACACGGAACACCAGTTCGCTGGCGCTGCTGGCATGAGGCTGCGAAATCATCAGCTTAGCCTCCAGGTTAGGAGCCAGATGATGGTCGATGACAACACGCTGGGCCTTGCAGCCAGCAAGCACATGATCCATCTCATCCAGTCTGCCAGTGCTGCCGAAATCCACGCAGCATACCAGATCAGCCTCATCAAAAGCCTGCTGCACCTTGTCGGGATACTTGTCGTATCTCACGATATCATCACAACCAGGCAACCAGGAAAGGGCATCCGGTATCATATCAGGCACACAGATAACAGGCTTCTTACCCAGAGAGCGCAAAAAATAAGCCCATCCCAAAGATGAGCCAATAGCATCGCCATCAGGTGACTTGTGGGCACAGATGACAATATGCTGAGAAGCCGCTATCGTCTCTCGGAGAATAGCGGCTTCCTGTTCGTTTAAAATATCTAATTGAATATCCATCTAATAGAATTAGAAGAGCTTGTTAGGATATACACCCTCGTCGATGAGACTCTGGATTCTATCTACTACACTCTGGCGGTCGGCTGCATAAGTTACACCAAACCACTTGCTGGTGGTATCGAGTACCTTAACGGTAGATGTACCCTCATTGATGAGCTTGTTGACCATCAATGGGATAAAGAACTCAGCCTTTTTGTTCTCCATGTTCTTAGGATCGCTCAGGAACTCCTTGAAGTAAGCCTCGCTGTGAGCGAAGTAATCTGGAGTAAAGCCCCATACGTTCATAGATACAGGAGTGTTGTCGCCTACAGCAACCCACTTGCCTTCCTCGTCCTTGTAAGAAACCTCACCATTGATACGCATGATCTCGGTGCGCTCTACACAAGTTGTCAGGTTCTCGTTCTCGTCCTTAGAGCAGATACCACGAGCTACTGTACCGTTCTCGCTCAAGGTGTTGCCTACGCGGAAACCTACCATAGCATACTTGTTGGTGCTACCCTCTGGAAGTTCAGAGAGGAACTTGCCGATAACCATGAAGCAGTCACGGTTGTAGAAGTCATCGCAGTTGATTACGCAGAAAGGCTCCTTGATAACGTCCTTTGCCATCAACACTGCGTGGTTGGTACCCCATGGCTTCTCGCGACCCTCAGGTACGCTGAATCCTTCTGGGAGTGCATCCAAAGACTGGAAGCAAAGCTCTGCTGGAATATGGCCCTCGTACTTAGAGAGGATTTTCTCGCGGAACTGATCCTCGAAATCCTTGCGGATAACGAAAACGATCTTACCAAAACCAGCCTGAATAGCATCGTAGATACTGTAGTCCATAATAGTCTCACCATTAGGGCCCAGACCATCGAGCTGTTTCAAACCACCATAACGGCTACCCATACCAGCAGCCAAAAGCAATAATGTAGGTTTCATAATCTATATTTTTATTTAATAGTTGATATTTACGTTTAATCACCTGCAAAAGTAATAAAAAAAATGCACCTAACGGCATCTTTTCCTATTTTTTTTTGATTTACATCAATATTTGAATGATTTATGGAGCTTCATCCCCCAAAAACCGGGGCTAGAACGGATAGCCCACTGACAAATGATGCTAGAACGGATAGCCCACAGCCAAATGCAAGCTCTGGTTCTTCTTGAAGCTTGGAATGTTGTAGAATCCGCTCTTACCAGTATCGTATGGCAGATGCAGACCGATTCCCCAATCCACTCGAACCACAAACATTCCCATATCGTAGCGGATACCCACTCCAGTGCCTACAGCCAGCTGCTTGTAGAACTTATCAAACTTGAAGGCCTCGAAAGAGGAAAAATCGGCATCCTTCATCCAGACATTACCGGCATCCAGGAACAGGGCACCATAAAGATCGCCCCAGATCTTAGGACGGTATTCCAGATTCGCCTGGAACTTGATATCTCCCGTACGAAGGATGTTGGCATACTTGTTACTCAGGGCACTGTAGTCTTGCTCGCCTGGTCCGACACCTCGCACACTGAAGGCACGGATACTGTTGGCTCCACCTACATAGAACATCTCCGTGTAAGGTGCCTGACTCGAATTGCCGTAACTCCAGATCATTCCGGCATTCAGATGTCCCACCAGGGTGGATGTTTCATTCAGCTTCCAATACTTCACGAAATCTGTTTCCAGCTTGAAGAACTGAGAATACTCGTTCTTGAACATCGTCTTATCCTTGTCGTTCCATTTTCTGCCGCCCAGGAGATAGCCCAGCGACAGAATGTTGCCGGCTTCGCTCACCGTAGTTGACCACACGATAGGACTGCGGTATTTCTGCGCACTGCGATAGGTGTAGGTATAGCTCATCTTCGGGATAAAACGGTCGGCCATCGAAGTTGCCACATACACATTGTTATTCATGATGCTGTCGAACTTCGGAGAAGTATAGTTCATATACTCATACGAAAGAATCAGCGGACTGAACGAATGGCGATGCTGATAAGAAGTTGCCCAATCATAAGTCAGCTCTCCTCCAACCACATGACGACGGAAATAGCCGGCACGGTTCAGGATGTTCATAGATGCCTTGATGGTGGTATTCGGCGTACCGTAGTAACGGCGAGGGATATGACCTCTGCGGAATCTGCGCTCATTCTGTGCCATCGTGCGGAAAGCATTCCAAGGAGTGATGATGCTTGGGAACGACAGCGTGACATCCGATCCGAACTCATAGGAATTGATCTTGTTGGAACTTCCCCCCTGCCCCGTTATGGTCTGCCACTCATGAGAGCCATGGAAGTTGATATCCAGCTTCTCTCCACCCCGGAAGGCATTGCGCTTGGTCAGACCCACCACCAGCTCCGGACCTACCCTACCGGTAGTCTTGCCCTTGGCGTTGGCTTCTACATAGAAATCGTATGGTTTGTCGAACACCAGATCGATGTTGGCATCCAGAGTATCGCAATATTGCACATTTCCCAGACTGTCCAAAACCTGAGTGCTCCTAGGCACAAACTGCAGGTTGGTATAACTGAAGAGTCCCATCGACTGCAATCCTGCCTTTGCCGTATTTTCATCATCCACCATATAAAGTTTTCGTGGTCGGAGCTTCAACTCCCTGAGCACTACTCCGGCACGAATCGGCATTTTCTTGCCTGCATATCTGAAACTCAGATAGCGGCGCACAAAGCTATCGGTCATCTCCTCTATGAATTGTTTCTTGAAGTTGATGTTGATATTGCCGATATACCATTGTCGGGTTGCTTCCGGCTCAATGCTGTCCACCATCGACAGACGGAGGTTCACCTTGCCGGGCGTATTCACGGTATCTGCAAGATAAGAAGCATAGCCATTTTGATAGAAGTAATAGCCATGGTTGCGGAAAAGACGGGTGAGTCGCTGACGCTCCTGCTCCAGATTGGAGACATTGAATGGGCTTCCCTTTCTGATAACGGCCTGCGACATCGTAGAATCGATGAGCTGCTTGCCATGTTCCGGGAAATTGAGATAAGCCACGGAATCCAATCTCCACAAATGTCCCATATTCACCTTATAAGCCACCTTGGCTTCCTTCGGATTGCTCTGGGTGAGCACTTCGTAATCTACCTTGCCATTGAAATAGCCCAACTTGTCGAGCTGATGCTCAGCCACCTGTGCTCTCAACTTCGGATTCACATTCTCCATCAGCTTAGGTTTCGAACCGAACACCTTGGTAATCCATCTGGAAAGAGCATCATCCGACGGAGAGAAGGCATTCCATATCCATAAGCGGACAGGAAACGGAGTACGGAAATAGCTGCTTCCCATAAAAGCTCCCGTCGGGGCTGATGCAAGAGCAAACTCCATCTCTTCCTTCACCGAGTCGGCATAGGTATTCGCCTCGTAGTTGGAGTATTCTATAGGCTTCAAACCGGTAAACAGCTGCTCGTCTTCCTTCAGGGCACTCGTAGAAGAGCACCCTGTAAACAGGAAGCTGAACAGCATCACCGCTGCCGCTATATATATAATAAGGTGAAGTCGATTCTTCTTTTTCATATTCACTAGCTTATTTTTCGTTGTTTCTAATAACAGAATCCTTGCGGGTCCGCAGCATCACTGAATCCTTACGGGTCCGCAGCATCGGAGAGTCTGTAGGCACCTGCTGCTTCTCAGTCTTCCATCTGAAGATATCCGAGAACTTGGAGAGTTTTCTGCGCCAGGTGAAACCGCCGCCATACTCCCCAATCTGACCATCCAGCCAATCATAGGTGTTGGCATTATAAAAGGCTCTTACATACATGCTGGCTCCTTCGTTGAGACGATACTGAACCTCCACATTGTTGAAGAAAGACTCATTCTTGTTGGCATTCTCCAGTTCTGCACCGGTTGAAACCTGTCCACCCACAGAGAAACTCAGGCGATTATTGAAGAATCGCTTGGCGAACTTGAAGTTGTAGTCGGTATGCGTTCCGCCAGAGGCATTGGTCTGGTTATCCACCGACATACCCACATCGAGTCCGATGCTTCGCATGGCTGTACCTGCAATGTTATTGATCTCGGAGTTGAGGAATGAAGTCAGGGCGGTATTCATCGAGAACGAACTGGTGGTTCCACTCGCCAGATACATACCCGAAGCCAGCATCGTGATGGCTATCTTGCCTCGCTCCTCTACACTCATCGAATTCAACTCATCCTGGATGGTCTGGTCGTTGGATGCCGAGATGATAAACTGGATACCCGGTTTCTCCAGAGTCTGACTCAGCTTCACACCACAGATGAAATCCACCGAGCGTCCACTACCCTCACCCTCGTTGACGGTAGTCTTGATATCCTCCGTTGCCGTAATATTCAGGGTAGGATTAAACGGATCACCCGTAAACTGGATATAGCTTCCATCCTGGATATCAAAGGTCTTCAATGGAATGATAGGCAGAGAGTACTTCATCTCACCATCATTCAGGGTATATCGACCCGTCAGCCGGATACCGTCAGCCGTATTGTACCGCATCTGCAAATTGCCTCCTCCCATCAGATCCACATAATTGGTCTTATCGGCATTCAAGGCACAGAGAATACGCGCCGACTCATCGATTGACATACTCAGCAACATATCGAAACCATCCAGCGTAGGCTTCTGAACCACAACCTCCTTGCCACTCTTGAAATTGGCAAACTTCACCAGTTCCTCCAGCTGGTTATCGGTAGTGAGTTCCGACTCACGCAAGATATAGGTCATATTGGTCTTGCCCAGTACATCCAGCTTACCCATCATCTTCAGATTAGACAATGAGCCCTGCATGCTTCCGAAGAAGTTGACATACGCCTTGCCGAATGCCTCTGAGCGGGCATTCTCCTCTGCATCAATCAGCAGGAAGTCCTGCGCTCTCATCCGGATATTCAGCTTCATATTCTCCACATCCGTGAAGTCGAGGGCACCCTGGATATTGAGCGGACTCTCGTTGTTGGCATACATCATGAAGTTCTCGAAGAGCAGATTACTGTCTGTAATGCGCACTGGATCGTTGGCAAATCGCATGGAAATACCGTATGGCACACTTACCAGATAAGCAGAATCGAGATATACCTCACCATCGATATCAAGATTACTCAAGGCACCCTTCATCTTCAGGGCACCTTCGCCATATCCCTTCAAACCGATGAGCTGATCAGGTACAAAACCATTGATAAAGTGCAAAGGAAGCTTCTCTAATCCTACCTCTGCATCCAGATCGCCGGCACCTTCCGACTTGTATGTACCCGTAACAGTTGCCACCTCATCACCCTCATAGGTAAGGATGGCATCTACATAGTGAGAACCGTCACTCTTTGGCATATAAGTAAACTCCGAGCCCACATTGCCCATCGGACATTTCTCGTAGGTCATATTATCTATCTTCAGATTAGAAGAAACAGAGAGTTCTTCCTTGGTCTGGATAAAGTGGAAGTCACCATCCATGATACCCGTGATATCCGGCATATACGGAATCACACTCAGCACCTTGTCCAGATTGAACCTGCTCATGCTGACGGTGATATCCTGCAGGGCATCCTCGTTCTTATCGTTGGAATAGACACGCATACCCATATTGCCCGCTGCTGCCTTCAGCACCAGATCGGCAGATACACGTCCGTCATCACTCAACATCACATAGTTGGAATCATTGGCTACGAACTCCTTATAACCCAATATCGGATGGGTATCTATCAGAGACACTTTCACACCATTAGGCTGCAACATGGCAGCGAGTCCCACATCCACACCCAACTTATTGGATGCATCATAGAGGCGAGCCTTGATATTGGAACCATGCTCCTGAACCTCGCCATCTACCAAAGCCCGGAACACATACTGCGGATTATGACGGTTGTTCTGAACACGGGCAGAATAGCGGATGGTATCTCCCTGCGTATGGACCAAGGCACGGATGGTATCCAGTTGCATGCCACCCGCTACCAGGGAGTCGATGTTCATATATCCTTCGAGTCCCGCCACAGGCGAAGCATTCAGCTCCATCTCCACCGACTTGAAATGGTAACCCATATATTCGATGAATCGGGAAATGAAGTTATCCTTACCTGTAGAAAGGTAGATATGTCCGCTAGGGAAACTGTTGCGAATCATCACCTGATCGATGCGACGGTTCTTGAGCTGCTTCCATAATTCCTTCTGCAAACCGGTAACTCTGTGCAGGAGTTTCTCGTAGCCTCCATGCGCATCCATGTTCAGACGGAAATCTCCACACTCTGCTATGGCATGGGTGGTATCTCTATCGGTCAGGATATCTACCTTCACACCTACTGGGCGATAGACTTTCTTTTCTGTCCTTACGGTGATATCATCCAGGTTAGCCCATACCTTGTGACTATCCTTCAGATCGGAATGAACATCGATTTGACCACATAGCGAAACATCCACTGGCTTATCGGTAATCTTCAACTGATACATACTGGCATGGCGCACATCTGCTACCAGTGTAGCCTGCAACTTCTTGGTACTAGCCAGGGCATCCACGGCGATGTTACCATTCAGCAGATCATTCCTACTATCCAGCTTGGCATGAATTCTACCGTTGGCAACCTGCGCATCAGCCACCATGTCATGCAACTGATACTTGTCATAATGTACCTGGTTAACCTTGGCTTTCGCCATCAGTCGGGTTCGAGGCGACAGAAAATCAGTACCCACGCCCTTTGCCTCTACCTCTCCCGTAAAGGTGTAGAGATTCTGGTGAGGCAGGAAATGCTGGACCTGAATCTGCCGTGCCTGCAACTTTGCCTGATAAGCCAGGCGATTCATATCGATGCTGCCATCCCTACGGGTCTTGGCATCGATGGTAGCATCCACCTTCATGCTTCCCTTACCTTCGGTAAGAGCCAGTCTGGTGGCATACTTCGTTCCATCCATCTTCACATTTCCCTGAATGCCGATGCCGCTAGGGATGCGGATTTCCTGTGTCAAGGCAGGATCGAGCATGGCTGTTACCATACCGAGATTATAGGTTCGTGCCTTCAGATTGATATTCGCTTTCAGACGATTCATATCTGTCATATTAGCTACCATGCCATCCGTGCTTAAATCGAAAACGGTAGGCAGATTCACCTTGACTCCCGAGAAAGAGGCACGCTGCATGTTTCCCTTCAGCGAACCTTCCACCTTCATCGGATAGTAAGGCCATCGGCTCTTCATCTGTTTTGGCAACGCATCACCGATGAAGAGGAATAGATCAGAACGCCCCAAGGCACCTTTCACACGCGCCATTACCTTGCCAGGATTCTTCTCGGCAAAGGCATTCATATCCATATCTACAGTAGCCTGTAAATGAGATTCCGGAGTACGGAAATAGAGATCCGGCAACTGCAACTTCACGGAATCCATCACAAATCTGCCATTAAGCTGATCTATCTTCAGTCCACTCTTCTCCTTCATCCTTGCTTCCTTGATCTTTACATCAATCCTGGAATCGCAGAAATAGAAGGAATCGGCCTTCAATGCCATATCGTGGAAGGCAAGATGGTTGAAGTCCAGACCGGATACCGAGCGTTCGAAATTCTGGTCGTAGTTCACCCTGCCGTTCTTCCAGTCCAAGTGCTTGACCTGATACAGACCTTTGAACAGGTCAAGGTAGGTGGTGCGGGCGATCGCATCACCGAAATAAGCATTCACCTGAAGGGTATCTCCAGGCATGTGTAGGGTAAAATCGGTATTCTTTAGTTTCAGTTTCTGTAAGTGAATCTTCCAGTAATTGGTGCTCGGAGTCGTATCTGGCGGAACGGTATCGCTCAATTCCACAGACAATCTGGCATCTGATATCAGGGCATCGTTCACATTCACATGCTCCTTACCCAGATCTATACCATGCGCCATCAGCTGCAATCTGCCCACATCTCCCTTGATTCGGGCTTCGTGGATAAAGTTGGTGGTGTTCACCTTCATCTTCGTGAAGTTCAGTTCATCCACCATCACCTGATTGCTGAAAAGTGGCAGCAACTGCACATCTACCACCATCTTCTGGATGTCGGCTACGGTATCTTTTTTATTTCTTAAAGCAAGGTTTCTGCTGTTCTTCAAAGAATCGACAGGTTGCAGTACTTTCACGCCTTCCACTCCCAGCTTGAGAGGGAAAACGAGTTGTACATGCTCTACGGAAATATCCATGCCTGTCGATTCTGAAGCATAAGAAGCAACTTGCTTTACTGCCCAGTTCTGTACTGGAGGCAAATAAAGCAAAACTGCTAACAATAATATGAGCACGAATGGGGTAATAACAACGATCCCCACCCATTTCGCATACTTCTTCATAAGCATGGATATTAAATTGTTATGGAGCAATAGCTCTCCATAGATTATCATCTGGCAGAGGAGCTTCCACTACAATGGTTTCTTTTGATACTGGATGCACAAACTCTATCTTGTGCGAAAGAAGAGAGATACTTCCGTCGGCATTGCTGCGAGGAGAACCGTATTTCAGGTCGCCCTTGATCGGGCACCCCATCTTAGCTAACTGGCATCTGATCTGATGATGACGACCTGTCATCAGGTTCACTTCCAAAAGGGTGTAATGATCAGTATGCCCTATCACCTTATACTTCAATATCGTCTTCTTCGAATTCTTCACCTCATGGTCGTAAGCATAGCTTTTATTCTGCTTTTCGTTTCTTACTATCCAATGAGTCAATGTTGCCTCAGTCTCACGTGGCATATTCTTCACGATAGCCCAATAGGTCTTGTGAACTTCGCCATCACGGAACATATTGTTCAGACGGCTCAAAGCCTTGGAGGTTTTGGCAAATACCACGAGTCCTGAGACAGGACGATCAAGTCGATGCACCACTCCCAGGAATACATTTCCTGGTTTCTGGTACTTCTCCTTGATATATTGTTTTACCGTCTCTGAGAGAGGCTCATCGCCGGTCTTGTCGCCCTGCACGATTTCACCACTTCTCTTAGAGACGATAATTATATGGTTGTCCTCGTAAACTACCTGCATGTTTTATCTAAAACAGATGCCAATAGATTACATATTCATACCACCATCGATCTGGATTACCTGACCGCTTACGTAGCTTGACATATCAGAAGCGAGGAAGAGACAAACATTTGCAATATCCTCAGTCTGACCACCACGACGCAAAGGAATCTTCTTCATCCAGTCCTTACGGATTTCCTCTGGCAACTGTGCAGTCATAGCAGTCTCGATGAAACCAGGAGCTACTGCGTTAGCACGTACACCCTTAGGACCCAACTCCTGGGCAATAGACTTAGCCAAAGCAATCATACCAGCCTTAGAAGCAGCATAGTTGCACTGACCAGCGTTACCATGAACACCAACAACAGAAGCCATGTTGA
The DNA here is from genome assembly GCF_040095255.1 of Segatella sinensis. Lineage (NCBI taxonomy): Bacteria > Pseudomonadati > Bacteroidota > Bacteroidia > Bacteroidales > Prevotellaceae > Segatella > Segatella sinensis. The sequence continues at coordinate 60,707 of NZ_JBBNGE010000017.1, forward strand.
TGATAGAACCGCTGCGCTGACGGAGCATGATAGGAGAACAAGCGTGGATAAAGTTGAAGGCAGACTTCAAGTTTACGTTCAAAACTGCATCCCACTGAGCCTCAGTCATACGAAGCATCAAACCGTCCTTAGTGATACCTGCGTTGTTAACGAGAATATCGATAGAACCGAAATCTGCGTGAATCTGCTTAACGGTCTTCTCAGTCTCCTCGAAGTCAGCAGCATTACCAGCATATGCGCGGCATGTTACACCAAGAGCCTCAATCTCCTTGCGAGTAGCCTCCAAGCCAGCTGCCATATCATCATTGAGTACGAGGTCTGTGAATGCGATGTTAGCACCCTCAGAAGCAAATTTCATAGCGACAGCCTTACCGATGCCGCGAGCTGCACCTGTTACAAGGGCAGTTTTACCTGTTAATAATCCCATTTCTTTCTTATTTAATTAATAATCAGTTTATTATGAATATCTTATTTAAAGTTTTAAGCCTGATTTACCCAAGGCGCCATAAACAACCTTTGCAACCAGCGGTTTACTTGACTCCACATTCATACCATGGCCTAATCTTCCATAAATGAAAGGTACTTCCAGCCCCTTGATACAATAGTGGGTAATATCAGCAACTAAATCAATATTGTCAATGTCAAATTCCCCATCTTCCTTTCCCTCGGCATAGACACGACGGAAGATTTCGATTTCATCCTCATCAAAGTTCTTGCGAGCTTTCTCTACCATCCAGATGTTACGGAAGAACTCAGCACGAAGATTGCCATTACGTACCACTGTTTCCTTGATCATACTGAGATGAGTGTAAATCAATTCTATGATCTTGTCCTGAGGACGCATCTTACAGTTGGCTACCTCATCCAATTTATCAGAAAGACGCTCCAACTCCGACTCGATGACTGCATAATAGACATCTTCCTTTCTACTGAAATAGGTATAAAGCGTACGACGCCCCTTACCAGATGCTACAGCAATATCATTCATTGTAGTATTGGCTATACCATTCTTGGCAAACAGTTGTCTTGCAACATCTACCAGTTTTTGTCTTGTTTTGGATACTGACATATCGAAGCCCTTCCTTTATTTTATTAGTTGCACATAAATTTATCTATGTGCAAAAGTAGTGGTTTTATTCGATATACGCAAATATTTAGTGTTAAAAAATAGAATATGTTGGATTTCAAATGAATATAAAGCAAAATGAAAGGGAAATCAATGAGAAAACTAAAGAAATTCTAGATAATCAAGAGGGATAAGAGAAAAAGAACAATGGAGGAGAAAAGGTGATAAACACAATATGAAGAAAACAAAAAAGGAAGTGATTAGATAATCACTTCCTATATTTGGTTGCGGCGGCAGGACTCGAACATGCGACCTCCAGGTTATGAGCCTGGCGAGCTACCAACTGCTCCACACCGCGATATCATCAACTCATTTCTGAATTGCGAGTGCAAAGGTACTACTTTTTTTGTTAACCACCAAACATTTCTAGCAAAAAGTTATCTTTTTAACACGTTTTTAACATTTAGAGACAAAAAAAGTTCGATTTGGCAGATAAAAATAGAGAAAAAGTATGATAAAAAGAAGAAACTGGAATAAAAGTGGAAAAAGAGAATGATTATAGAGAACAAACAAAAATCCGATCCATCCTGGAAGGATAGATCGGACATATCAAAAATCAATTACTTTTTCAAAAGATTCATGACCTTCTCAAAATAGCGCTGTGTTCTCTTCACACTATAATGGTTTCCACCATTCCAAGCACGAATTGCGTGCTCGATGCTATTCAGAGGATTGTGGACAGACTGAATCAGGAGGAACATCTCCTTAGACTTCGCAATGCTGAATCTATCAGCCAAAGTGAAACGCTTCTTGCTCTTGCGTCTCTTTAAAATGTCATTACACTCTGCCACTAAGATAGGAGTAATCTGCATAACACCAACAGAACTTCCACTCTTTGCTTTGGGGTTACCCTCACTCTCTACCTGGATAATCGCTTCCATCACTGGAGTCCAATCGAAATCATCAGTAGAGGATACATTTACATTCGTATCAGCCGACGCTGTACTTACCTTCATCATCAGCATCAAGATGCTGACTAATACCATTGTTATTCTCTTCATATTTTTTGTTTTATGGAACCTGAAAAGCTGAACTACAACATCAGTGATTTCGCGGTGGCAACTTGTGAGAAAAAGATAGGCTGCTCACCTCAGTTCCGTTAGATACCTTAACGGATATCAATCTATGCGAAAACGCATAAACATGTTATCCTTATTCTTATCGTTTGCAAAATTACAAAAAAAAATCGAGATATGCAAGTAATAGACTGATTATCAGCGCTTTTTTAATATTTTAAACACTTTATAACATAGATTCTTGACGTATATCAAACAAAAAAGCCTCAGAAATCTTTCGAAATCTGAGGCTTTGATAAAAGAAGGCGGCTACCTACTCTCCCGCATTGCATTGCAGTACCATCGGCGCAAGTGAGCTTAACTTCTCTGTTCGGAATGGGAAGAGGTGGGACCTCACCGCAATAACCACCTGATAATGGGGTATGACGTATTTGCACACAAGCAAACTGTATTTGATAGTAAAGAACCACCGTCAGCGTCCCCGTTCCTCTCGATTCCATCGAGAGTCCCGTGTATACAGCTGAAACTATGAACTTTCCTAAAGAAAGTGTTCGGGCAATTAGTAATGCTCGGCTTTGACATCGCTGTCTTTACACCTGCATCCTATCAACGTCAT
>NZ_JBBNGE010000018.1:0-61812 GCF_040095255.1 Segatella sinensis
ATCAGTCAGAAGTTCCATGCCGAGAGCCTTTCTGGTAAGAAGGTCAAACTCGCACTTCTCAAACAGATCCTCGTCGCTGCAACCGAATCCCTCCTTTAAGACAGACATAGCCACGAGTATGCGGATGGAAGCGTTTGGGCGGCCGCTCTTCTTGCCTTCAGGGAACAAAGGCTTGAATATCTCCTCATCAATCTTGGTTGTCACGAGACTATAGAATTGGTTATGCCATGCGTTGGGGTCTGAATACTTCTTTGAAGCACGACTTCCTAACTGCATTGAGGGAGCTGTGAATATATCTAACTGAGGATTCGGATCTGTCTTTTTAAACATAGTCATTCTGTTTGATTGATGGTGTAAAGATACGAAAAATACTCCAGATAATGGCATAAATCGAAGATTATTATCATGAAATATAAACATTTTAAACAGGCCTTACTTTTTAAAGTGGGCTCAATAAGGATAATACTTTAATTTAAAGGGATAATTCCTTAATTAAAAAAGGATAATATTTTAATTTAATAAGAGAAGTTATATGAGAGAAAATTCGGAAAGTTCAGTAGCCTGCCATCATCGAGTAGGCTTCCTGGGATTGCTCATCACTCTGGGCATTGTGTTTGGAGATATAGGTACATCCCCACTCTACGTGATGAAGGCCATCCTGCACACGGGTGAAGCCATCAACGAGAGCACCATCCTGGGCGCATTGTCGTGCATCATCTGGACACTCACCCTGCAGACCACCATCAAATACGTATGTGTGGCGCTGCGTGCCGATAACAATGGCGAAGGAGGCATTCTCGCCCTCTACGCCCTGTTGCGCAAGATGAAGAGAAAATGGATTTACTTACTGGCCATCATCGGTGCCAGCACCCTGCTGGCAGATGGAATCATCACCCCTGCCATCACGGTTACCACAGCCATCGAAGGACTCGAAAGCATCAGTCCCCACCTGCCAGTCATCCCCATCACACTGGGCATCATCACCATCATCTTCTTTGTGCAACGCTTTGGCACAGAGAGCATAGGCAAGTCGTTCGGAGTATTCATGCTGATATGGTTCCTGCTGCTGGGCGTAACGGGAGCTTTCAGCATCACCTCTTACCCATTGATTCTGAAGGCATTCAACCCCTACTATGCTGCCATGCTGCTGGCAAAATCTCCAGAGTGGTTCCTGATTCTGGGTGCCGTGTTCCTCTGTACCACCGGTGCTGAGGCACTTTACTCCGACCTGGGTCACTGCGGCAGAAAGAACATCACCATCAGCTGGCTTTTCGTAAAGGCCATGCTCATCCTCAACTATTTGGGTCAGGGAGCATGGGTGCTGAACCATATCCAGACTGCCTCCTCCGTGAATCCGTTCTTTTCCATCATGCCCCAGAACATGCTGATTTTTGCCATCATCATGGCCACGGGTGCGGCAATCGTTGCCAGTCAGGCACTTATCAGCGGCACCTTCTCCATATTGAGCGAAGCCATGAACCTGCACTTCTGGCCACGCATGCGAATCAAGCATCCTACCCATGTAAAGGGACAGCTCTATATCCCGGTAATCAACCTCGCCATGTACATCGGCGTGGTTCTCATCATCCTGCTCTTCCGCGACTCCTCGCACATGGAGGCAGCTTATGGTCTCGCCATCACCATCACCATGCTGATGACCACCCTGCTGCTCGGTTTCTACCTGCGCACCAAGGGTGTGGCGCGCATCTTCATCCTGCTCTTTATGGGCGCATATTGCGTTATCGAGGGCATTTTCCTTGCCGCCAACCTGTCAAAATTCCTCGCAGGAGGATGGTGTACGATGCTTATTGGCGGAATCCTGTTCCTGATGATGTATGTATGGGTCCACGCCATCAAGATCCGCCATCATTACATCAGCACCAAACCGCTGAATGAGTATTATCAGATTATCTCCGATATCAAGGCCGACGAGAGCATCCCCAAGTACGCATCCAATCTGGTTTATGTGAACCATGCCGACAAGGAAGGTGCGGTGGATGACAAGCTGCTCTATTCTATCATCAACAAGCAGCCCAAGCGTGCTGACCATTACTGGCTTATCAATCTGGAATTTGCAGATACTCCTGACACGCTGGAGTACAGTTGCGAGACCCTGGTTCCCGACACCCTCTACAGTGTAACCATGCGCATAGGTTTCCGCATTGAGCCTAGGGTGAGCCTCTATCTGCGACAAGTGGTAGAAGACCTGGTGGCAAGCAAGAAGGTAGATCTGAGAAGTACCTATCCTTCGCTCCGCAAAAACGGAATACCTGGCGACTTCCGCTTCATCATCATCCACCGCGTATATTACCCGGAGAGTTCCGACAACCGTCAACAGAACCTGCTGATGACCATCTATGCCCTTATCGGCAAGATAGGCATTGACGAGCCTAAGGCTTTGGGCCTCGACACATCCATGGTGGTGGTAGAACGTGTTCCGCTCATCATCAACCATTGCAACAGAAACATCAGGCGCATCATGCAGATTGTGGAAGAATAGGAAGATTTTTCTAAACAAAAAAACAGTCGGATGATTACTTTTCGAATTATTATTTGTATCTTTGCACCTGAATTGCGCAAAGCAAAGTTGAAAGATAATAAAAAAGATAATTGAATGGGAAATCAAATCACAACTATGGAGCGGGGAATGCAGCGACGCACAGAACTGCTCCTGGGAAAAGATAATCTTGAAAAAATTCAGCAAGCGCGAGTGCTCATCTTCGGAATCGGAGGCGTGGGTTCATGGTGCGCAGAGGGACTGGTGCGCAGCGGCGTGCGCAACATCACCATCGTGGATAGCGACCGCGTATGCGTGACCAACTGCAACCGCCAGCTGATGGCAACAAGCCGCACCATCGGACAGGTAAAGGTAGATGCGCTGCGCGACCGCCTGCTTGAAATCAACCCTGAAGCCAACATCACGGCTTATCAGAAAATCTATCAGGCAGAAACCGCAGAAGAGTTCCACATGGAGGAATACGACTACATCATCGACGCCATAGACTCGCTGAAAGACAAGGCCGACCTGATTCTGCGTGCCACTGCTCTTCCAAAGGAAATCACCTTCGTATCTTCGATGGGAGCAGCCCTCCGCCGCGACCCTTTCATGGTGAGGAAAGCTGAGTTCTGGAAGGTTGATGGCGATCCGCTGGCAAGAGCCCTGCGCAAGAAATTCAAGAAGAACAAGACCTTCCCCCGCCGCAAATTCCAGTGCGTGTTCAGCGAGGAAAAACCGATGCAGAACATGAGCGACCAGCGACTCGTAGAGGACGAATGGACATCTACGAAGCCACAGATCAACGGCTCACTCTGCCACATCACCGCTACATTCGGAATGGCAATAGCAGGAATCGTTATCAATCACATCATCGAAAGATAATATTTTGAAGAAGGTATGATCAAGATACGCTGCGTGGTAGAACGGATTACCTACCAGAATCAGGAAAACGGATATTCCGTGATGAAAGTCAAGGTGAAGGGATATTCCGACCTGGTTACCCTGGTGGGAAACCTGCTGGATGTTCCAGTGGGAGCGGTACTGCTGTGCAATGGCGACTGGAAGATGGACAAGCGATACGGACAGCAGTTTGCCTGCGAAACCTGGGAAGAGGTAATGCCTGCCACCGTATATGGAATCGAGAAATACCTGGGCAGCGGACTGGTGAAAGGCATCGGTCCGAAGTTTGCTCACCTGATAGTGGAGAGGTTCGGAACGGAAACCATCGAGGTAATAGAAGAAGACATCAAACGACTCTACGAGGTTGCCGGAATCGGCAAGAAACGCGTGGAGAAAATCCGCGACAGCTGGGAGAAGCAGAAGGACATCAAGAACGTGATGATCTTCCTGCAGCAGTATGGCGTGAGCACTGCTTACGCCGCCAAGATCTACCGACAGTATGGCAAGGAAAGCATCGACAACGTGAAGGAGAATCCCTACCGTCTTGCCGATGACATCTGGGGCATTGGATTCAAGACCGCCGACGGAATAGCCAGCAAGATGGGTTATGAGAAGAACGATCTGAGAAGATGCAAGAGCGGAATCAGCTACACCCTAAACGAACTCTCCAACGAAGGTCACGTTTATGCTGTAGAAGAACAGCTTATAGAAGCCGCCAAGAAACTGCTCGAAGCTGATGAAGAACCTATCAGACAAGCCATAGCGGAAATGATCATATCAGAAAATCTCATCCGTGAGAACGAAGCCATCTATCTGCCTCCCTTCTATCATTCTGAACGAGGAACGGCAAAGAAACTGCTGGAGTTAATGCACGGTCAGGGACCTACCCTCTTCAATATGCAGGCCGATATCCAGGCAATAGAAAAGGCTTCAGGCATCAGATACGACGAGGTGCAGATTGCCGCCATTGAGCAGGCAGTACGCTCTAAAGTGATGGTGCTGACGGGTGGCCCTGGAACAGGAAAGACCACGACGACGCAAGGTATCATTTCTGCTTACAAAACGGCAGGAATGAGAATTCTGCTGGCGGCTCCTACGGGCAGAGCTTCCAAGCGAATGAGTGAGGCTACGGCAATGGAAGCCAAAACCATCCATCGGCTGCTGGAGTTTAATCCGCAGGACGGATACAAGCGCAACGAGGAGAACCCGCTGGAGGGTGATGCGCTGATCGTGGATGAGTGTTCGATGATAGATATCATCCTGATGTATAATCTGATGAAGGCGATTCCGGAGCACATGCGCCTGGTGCTGGTGGGCGACATTGACCAGCTGCCGAGTGTGGGAGCCGGAAACGTTCTACGCGATATCATCGACTCAGAGAAAATTCCGGTCATCCGACTCACCCGCATCTTCCGACAGGCGCAGTCGAGCCGAATCATCATGAGTGCCCACGCCATCAACCAGGGATATTATCCGGACACGAGCAACGGCAAACAGACCGATTTTTTCTTTATCAAGAATGAAGATCCAGAGCAAGTGGCTACGGAAATCGTGAATCTTGTAAAATACCGTCTGACAAAAGCTTACAATCAGCCACAGAGTAACATCCAGGTGCTTACCCCGATGCAGAGAAGCGTGGTAGGTGCAGCCAATCTGAACATGATGCTGCAGCAGGCACTCAACACATCCAACATGGGAATCAGCCGTGGCGGAACCATCTACAAACTGGGCGACCGCGTAATGCAGATCAGAAATAATTACGACAAGAATGTATTCAATGGAGACATCGGAACCATAGAGAAGGTGAATATGGAAGACCGCACCATCTCCGTGAGTTTCGAGGATCATTCAGCTGAATACGAGGCAGCGGAGCTGGATGAGTTGACGTTGGCCTACGCCACCACCATACACAAGAGTCAGGGTTCGGAATATCCCATCGTGGTCATCCCTATCCTGATGACTCATTTCGTGATGCTTCAGCGCAACCTCATCTACACCGGAATCACGAGAGCCAAGAAAATCTGCGTGCTCATCGGTCAGCCCAAAGCCCTCGCCTATGCTGTAAGAAATCTGACTGTGAGCAGCAGAAACACGAAATTGAAAGAACGGTTGCGTGGCGAGATTGAGGCGGCAACAAATTCTTCTCCACTCCACTTCAGCAAGCCGTATGTTTTGCCTGAAGAGAATCAGCCAATGATGGCTGCTGAACCAGGAATCAAAAGAAAGGAATAGTGGTCTTGTCGGCATTGTACTTTACGGTAACCGTCTGGTTAGGAACTGAAGTCTCGATACTCTTGATTCCTTTCTCAAAACGGAGGTTGCTCTTGATTTTGTTCTCAGAAGCCTCACAGTGCATCTGAGGGGTAGTTGTGAAAACCACAGTCTTGATTTCTCGAAAAACAAGGCTAATTTCGCACAATTCGAGGGAAATCATTGAATTTTTTTATTATACTGGCTTATAATTCAGAAATTTAATCTAAATTTGCAGAAGCAAAGAAAAATCTGATGAAACATATAAAGACTGCATTGATAGGATTCGGATATCGGGGTAAACAATTGCTGCGGCTGTTACGCACGATTGAAAGCTATGAGATTGTCGGTATCGCCGACATCAACGGCTGCGGGGATTCGGAATCTCCGGGCGCTTCCTTCTATAAGGGCGAGGAAGCCTACAAGATGATGCTCGACGAGCAACAGCCCAATCTGGTTTTCATCACCACCCCCTGGCACCTCCACATCACTCACGCCACGGAATGCATACTGCGAAACTGCCATGTGGCTCTCGAAATCAAAGGCGGACTCTGCCAGGATGAATATGCCCCGCTACAGGAAATCGCCCAACAGAAAGGAGTAAAGGTTTTTCCGCTGGAGAACACCCTCTTCATGCGAGAAATCCTTGCTGTAAAAAGAATGGTGGATGAAGGAGCACTTGGAGAAATCATCTATATGAGAGGCGGTTACCGCCACGACCTACGCAAGCTGCTGCTCGATGACAATGGGGTGCTGGGTGGACGAAAAGGTACGGAAAGCGTGTGGAGAAGCCGTTTCTACTCGCACCACAACGCCGACATCTATCCCACCCATGGACTCGGTCCGCTCTGCATGATTCTGGGCATCGGGAAAACAGACCATCTCGCCTGGCTCACTTCCTTCGCCACCAAGGCGGTGGGACTTCGCCAGCACATGTCAGAAGATGATACTACTCCCATCACCCTGGGCGACATCATCTCTACGCAGATTGAAACCCAGGGCGGAACGCTCATCTCACTCACTCATGACACGACCCTGCCTCGCCCAAGAAGTCTCGACTTTGAGGTACAGGGTTCGCTGGGCATCTGGGACGGCGTGAACCGACGCATCTACCTGGAGGAGATGAACTCGGAAACCTGGCAAGACGACCACGCCATCCTGGCTCTATACGAAAGCCGCGAATGGCAGCTCTGGGGCGAGAAAGCCCTGAAGCACGACAGCCATCACCAGGGGATGGACTACATCATGTTGAGATGCGTTGCCGCAGAACTGACAAAAAACGCAAGTGCAGATTCGGCGGGAAGCATCCGCTATCCTGCCACGCTAAGCGATCTGGCCCTCTGGACATCGGTAACCCTCCTGTCTGAAATTTCCATCAGGGAGCATCGCCGTGTGGCATTTGGTTATTCAAGCGATTTGTAATATAAAAAGAACAAGAATTTATAAAACATATAGAATAAGAAACAGATATGATTACAGTTGATGGGTTGACCGTAGAATTCGGCGGCACCACCCTATTCAAAGACATTTCCTTCCAGATCAACGAGAAGGACCGTATAGCCCTGATGGGCAAGAATGGCGCAGGAAAAAGTACCCTGCTCAAGATCATCGCAGGCGTAAGAACAGCCACACGTGGCTCCGTTTCCGCTCCAAAAGACTGCGTCATCGCCTATCTGCCTCAACATCTGATGACCGAAGACGGAAGAACAGTATTCGAGGAAACCTGCCAGGCGTTCGCCCATCTCCACGGGATGCAGACGGAGATTGACCGCATCAACAACGAGCTCACTACCCGCACGGATTATGACAGCGACGACTATATGCAGCTCATCGAAAAGGTATCTTCATTGTCTGAGAAATTCTATGCAATCGACATGACCCACTTCGAGGAGGATGTAGAGAAGACTCTACTCGGTCTGGGCTTCGAACGCTCTGACTTCAACCGCCCTACCAGCGAGTTTTCGGGAGGTTGGCGCATGCGTATCGAGCTTGCCAAACTGCTGCTGAAATCGCCTGACGTGCTGCTCCTGGATGAGCCTACCAACCACCTCGACATAGAATCTATCGGATGGCTCGAAGACTTCATCATCAACAGTTCGAAAGCGGTGGTAGTGATCAGTCACGACCGAAAATTCGTAGACGACATTACAACAAGAACCATCGAGGTTACCATGGGCAGAATCTACGACTACAAGGCTACCTACAGCCAGTATCTGGAACTGCGCAAGGAACGCCGCGAACAGCAGATGAAGAAATATGAGGAACAGCAGAAGATGATTGCCGAGACCAAGGACTTCATCGAGCGATTCAAGGGTACGTATTCGAAGACTTTCCAGGTGCAGAGCCGCGTGAAGATGCTCGAAAAGCTGGAACTGATCGAGGTGGACGAGGAGGATACCAGCCGACTGAGACTGAAGTTTCCTCCGAGTCCAAGAAGCGGAGCCTATCCGGTTCAGATGAGTGACGTGGCGATGTCGTTTGATGACAAGCAGATATTCAGCGGCGTGAATCTTACCGTGGAGCGTGGCGACAAGATTGCCTTCGTGGGAAGAAACGGTGAGGGTAAATCTACGCTCGTAAAATGCATCATGGGGAAGCTTCAGAACGAGGGTAAGCTGGAATTAGGACACAATGTCCAGATTGGCTATTTTGCTCAGAATCAGGCTTCTCTGCTCGATGGCGAGCTTACGGTTTTCCAGACGATAGATGATGTTGCCAAGGGCGAAATCAGAAATAAGATTCGCGATTTGCTGGGTGCATTCATGTTTGGTGGCGAGGATTCTACCAAGAAGGTAAAGGTTTTGTCGGGTGGAGAAAGAACCCGTCTGGCTATCCTGAAGCTGCTGTTGGAGCCGGTGAATCTGCTGATTCTCGATGAGCCTACCAACCATCTGGATCTCAAGACGAAGGATGTACTGAAGCAGGCGCTGCTGGATTTCGACGGCACGCTGATTGTAGTGAGTCACGACCGTGACTTCCTGGATGGTCTGGTCAGCAAGGTGTACGAATTCGGGCATGGTCGCGTCCGCGAGCATCTCTGCGGAATCTACGAGTTCCTGGAAACAAAGAAAATGGAAAGCCTTCAGGAATTGGAGAAGAAATAAAATCTCAAAAGGTATTTTACGAAAGAGGATGCTTCATTATTCATCGAATGAAGAAACGAAAAAGAGGGTGTGTCAGAGACTTATGACACACCTTCTTGTATTTTCAAATAATTTCTTTAAAATTATTTCTTTTTCTTCAATTCCAACTTCGGAATCTTGACTTTCTGACCTGGTTTCAACAGGGAAGTACCATTCAGAGCTTCTACGTAACATTCCATTCCTGGACCTAAGTACTTTTGGCTGAGCGACTTGATAGTTTGTCCTTCTCTTGCCGTAACTACCGCGGAAACACCAATAATACGATAGGCTCCGGTTCGAACACGAGCATCCTGGTCGTATTTGCTGCTTGCCTGGGCAGCATGCTTTTCTGCCTGTTTTCTGGCTTCTTCTTTCTTCTTAGCTTCTGCAAGCTTTTTTGTCTCCTGCTGTTTCTTTGCATCTGCAAGTTTCTTTGCCTCAACCTGTCTTTTCGCATCAGCCAAATTCTTTGCATCAGCGAGTTTCATGGCTTCCAAATTCTTCTTTGCCTCAGCCGATTTTACATCAATTGATTGCTTATCAACCGTCGCATTCATATTCTGCTCGGCATTTTCGACTTTCTTGACAGCTTCACTTGCCTGTGCCATTCTTACACTATCCTCGATAGCCTTTTTGCGAAGAATTTCTTCCTGCGTTGAAGCAGACTTGGTTGGCGTCTTCTTCTCTGTCGCAATCTGCTGGTAATTATCCAACTGTAGAGCGAGATGATCACGCTGGGCAGCCATCTTGCCATAATTAAAAGCAAACCAACCAAAGCCTCCTATCATTGCCAGGAATACTACGCTCGCTGCAATAACCAGATAACGAGGCAAAACAACATGTCGCTTATCGGTTTCCTCATCTGAAGAAGGAGTTTCCTCATCTGAAGAAGCTTCCTCTACAATAGGAATTTCAGTAATAGAATTTTCTCCATCTGAAGGAACTTTCTCTGCAATAGGAGTTTTCTCTGTTAATGTTGATTCATTTTCTTCATCAGAAACAACAGACTCAACTTCATTCTGAGCTGGAACTTCAGATTCCTTTGTTTCCAATTCAGAAGTTGCAGATTCAGATTCTTCCGGTTCAGATACTGCAGGTTTAAATACAGCAGGTTCTGTCGCTGCATGTTCTGATCCTTCCGGTTTCTTTTCTTCCGGTTCAGCAACATTTTCCTGAGACAATCTCTTCTCTCCTATCACAATCATTTCATCGCTAACAGGAGCATCGTTTTCTTCATCCAAAAAATCTATCACACCACTTGTTACAGGAGAATCCTGTTCAACGAAAGATTCTAAGGAAGAATTATCTGAATTAGGAACACACTCTAACGTAGAATCGAATACAGAACCGTCCTCTTCAGCATTTTCAAATTTTCTGTCGATTTCATCGAAATCAACACCATCATTCACCACAACGGTCTCAAACTGGGCGAAAGGCTTGTTCACAATCTCCTTCAGAATATTATCGGGCGTGAAGGAAATCTTGTCACGGCCCTCGATGATGATACGCTCGCCCGTGTTCACATCCACGCTTTCACGATCCTTCACCGCCATTACCTTAAAAGTACCAAGCCACTTCATCTTCACGAGCTTATCAGACTGAAGCCCCTCGTTGGCAACATCAAACATCTTTCTGATAAACAGTTCGGCATCCTGCAGACTGATTCCCGACTTCTCTGCCAGGCGCTGCGCCAAGTCGCTTAAACTAATCTTACTCATAGTCTTCACCTCCATTCTTCAGTTTTTCCTTGACACTGGCCACAGGGCGGAAGCCGAGTACGAGCTTAGGCGGAACAAGCTGGCGCTTCTTGGTAGTAGGATTAACAACCACACGCTCCAAGCGCTTCTTTACCTCAAACGTACCAAAGTTGGGGATAGAGACAGCCTCACCATCCTCAAATTCAGCAATCATGGCATCTATCACCTTGCGCACCATCTTCTGGGTGTCGTCCTGTGAATAGCCAGTCTGCTGAGCAAGTTCTGCAATATACTCCTTGTTATTCATTCTGATGTCAAAATATTACCTCCCATATTACTTTACCACTTCTCCGTAGAGATCAAACTCCTCGCTCTGGGTAATCTTCACATTGTAGAAGCAACCCATGCGCAGACGCTTCTCTCCTGCCTTGATCAGCACCTCAGGATCCACCTCTGGCGAGCAGAATTCGGTTCTTCCGATATAGTAATCGCCCTCCTTGCGGTCGATAATCACCTTCAGTATCTTGCCCACTTTCTCAGCCTCTACCTCTGCGCTGATTTCCTGCTGCAGAATCATCAGTTCGTCAAGACGGCGCTGCTTCACCTCGGCAGGAACATCATCCTCGTAGTTATTGGCACTGTAGGTACCCTCCTCCTCAGAATAAGCAAAGGCACCCATACGCTCAAAGCGCTGAGTACGAACGAATTCGAGCAATTCATGGAAGTCTTCCTGAGTCTCACCAGGGAAACCAACCATCAAAGTGGTGCGGATATGAATGCCCGGCACACGCTCACGGATGGTCTTGAGCAGATCAATGGTTTCCTGCTTGCTCACGTGGCGATGCATTCTGTTGAGCATATTGTCGCTGATATGCTGCAGGGCGATGTCAAGATACTTACATACGTTTGGCTTCTCGCGCATCACATCGAGCAAATCGAGCGGGAACTGGTTAGGATAAGCATAGTGCAGACGGATCCACTTCACACCCGGAATATCCGCCATGCGGCTGATGAGTTCGGTGATGTGATGCTTGCCGTCCAGGTCCACGCCGTAGTAGGTGAGCTCTTGGGCGATAATCTGGAATTCCTTCACACCATCGGCTACCAGTTGGCGCACCTCATCGAGTATTTCATCTATCGGACGGGAAACGTGCTTGCCAGTGATGATAGGTATGGCACAATACGCACAGCGGCGGTTGCAACCTTCAGAAATCTTGATATAGGCATAATGATGAGGAGTAGTGAGATGACGGGTTCCACTGCAAGCAGGCACATCAGCCTTGCCCAGTTCCTTGAGCAACTCCTTATAATTAAACTTACCATAAAACTTATCCACCTCGGGCATCTCTGCCTCCAGTTCCTTCTGGTAGCGCTGTGAGAGACAACCCATCACATAGAGCTTGCGGAGTCGTCCCTCTTCCTTAGCCTGGATGAACTCCAGAATGGTATCGATACTCTCCTGCTTGGCATCCTCGATAAAGCCGCATGTATTGATGACGGCTATTTCACCCTGTGGGCGTTTCGGGTCATGAACGCAGTGGTAGCCATTGTCCTCGAAAAGCTTCATCAAGGTCTCGCTGTCCACCAGATTCTTGGAGCAACCCATGGTTACTATATCTATCTGATTTTTCTTCATTCTTATCCTACTTATCCTATAATAATCTTAATCTAATTCTTTTCTCCACTATTTTACATCGAGCTTCATCTAATTCTTTTCTCAAATTCTATAAGCACCTGTATTCTAGTGTTTAAAGAGGGAGTCAACAAATTCAGATTTATTGAAGAGCTGGAGATCCTCCATGCCCTCACCCAGTCCAATATACTTCACTGGCACCTTGAGCTGGTCGGAGATACCGATTACCACGCCACCCTTAGCCGTACCATCGAGCTTTGTAATGGCGAGCGAAGAGATATTGGTAACGGCAGCAAACTGCTTAGCCTGCTCAAAAGCGTTCTGTCCGGTACTTCCATCCAGAACGAGCATCACCTCATCCGGAGCCTCAGGCATCACCTTCTTCATCACCTCCTTGATCTTCTTCAACTCATTCATCAGGTTCACCTTATTATGAAGGCGTCCGGCAGTATCAATTAGCACCACGTCGGCACCGTTCGCCTTGGCGCTCTGCAGGGTATCGAAGGCCACGCTGGCAGGGTCAGAACCCATCTGCTGCTTCACCACTGGCACCCCTACTCGCTCGCCCCAAATGCAGATCTGTTCCACAGCAGCGGCACGGAAGGTATCGGCAGCACCGAGATACACCTTCTTGCCTGCCTTCTTAAACTGATAGGCGAGTTTTCCTATGGTGGTAGTCTTGCCCACACCATTCACCCCCACTACCAGAATCACGTATGGTTTATGGTCGGAAGGCAAATCCCAGTTTTCATTGTCATCGGTATGATTTTCCTCTAGGAGGCTTGCAATCTCTTCTCTCAGGATTCTGTTGAGTTCTGAGGTAGAAACATACTTATCTCTTGCCACGCGCTCTTCGATACGACGGATGATCTTCACGGTAGTCTCCACACCTACATCGGATGTGATGAGCACCTCCTCCAAATCATCGAGCACGTCATCATCTACGGTTGACTTACCAGCCACCGCACGCGCCAATTTTCCAAACACGCTCTCCTTGGTCTTTTCGAGGCCTTTATCGAGAGTTTCCTTTTTTTTGTTGCTAAATAATCCGAATAATCCCATATTTATAGCTATATTTTTTTGCAAAGATACGAAAATATTTGAAACTAGGAGCGTTTTTCTTAAAAAATATTGTTAACTTAGCAAAAGAATGTATAAATAATCGCTTCCTTATGGAAATATATCAAGTTATTTTTATACCTTTGTATGTTAGAAACACCTCCGAGCTCCTATACTCGGACGAGGAGGACAAGACATTAAACATTTAAACAACAGATCATGAAAAAGATATTTATCTCAATACTCGTGCTGATTTCTGCTCTCACCATGCAGGCACAGAATGTGCTTACCCCTGAGCAGCAGTTAGAAAAGGCGCAAAAAGAGTTAGAAGAAGCCCAAAAGGCACTGGAAGCAGCCAAGGCTCAGGCAGAAGCAGCTAAGGTGAAGGCGGAAGCTGAAAAAATAAAGGCGGAAGCTGAGAAAACGAAAGCGGAAGCTGCGAGATTAAAGGCGGAAGCTGAAAGAATGAAGCAGGAGACAGAAAAGCTGAAGAAGAATGCAGAGAATTCGGTGCCTGCTACCAAGACTTCTGTACCAGCTACAGAAATGGTGCCTTCGATGAAGATCCAGGATAATGCCACCAAGAAGCAGAATACTACCGGAACTTCTGAAGGTGCGGGTTGGATCGTACCAACCGTGACAGAGGAGATAGAAGAGAAAAAGGTGGAAAAGACTGCCGAGGGCGTGGTGCTCAAGGAAGATCCGAAATACCTGGCGGGAGCCATCCAGCTTAATGCCGAGGGAAAAGTGGAATTTGTTCTCGACACCCAGGCAAACGGAAAGAGCGCAGACGAAATCTACAACATCGTTTTCCAGTATATGAGCAAGCTCATCAAGAATGAGCAGAACATCAACAGCCGCATCCCCCTGGTGAACAGAAACAACAAGAACGAGCAGATCATCGCCTGTATCATGGACGAATGGTTTGTCTTCAATCAGTCGTTCATCTCTCTCGACCGCTCTGAGACTAAGTACCAGCTGGTAGCAACCATCAGCGACAACCATCTCCACCTCTCCATGACCCGAATCGTATTCAACTACGAGGAAGGCAGAAGCACCGGTTTCAAGGAGCCTGCAGAGAATGTGATTACCGACAAATATGCCCTGACCAAGAAGAAAAACGACTTGGCCAAGATCTACGGCAAGTTCCGCCGCGGAACCATTGACCGCAAGGACCAGATCTTCAATGATCTGACCAAACTTGTTCGAAAATAAAAATCATCTTATAAAATATGGATCAGACAAAAGATAACAACATAACAAACATCCCACAGAGCGAGGAAACCGCAAAGGCGCAGCCACAGAGCCAGAGCCATGAGGCGTCTCAGACGCAGCCACAGACCAGCTATGCCGTGCGCCCAACCCGTCGCCAACACAGAAGATTGGAGTATGCAGACAAGAGCAACATGCTCGTAGCCAGAAACTGGCTCAACATCGGATTTATGCTCTTCGCCATCGTAGGTGTCATACTCTGGACCCAAATGGATGACCGCACGATTGCCAATGTAATGCTGATCATCGGCGTAGTCTTGAAAATTGCCGAGGTTTGCATCCGACTATTCAAAAAATAAGAAAGGTTTGCATCCGACCATTCAAAATAGGCTTGCATCCGCTTATTCAATAAATAAGAAATGAAGAAAATATTATTCTCTACAATCCTAGCTTGTGCTGCAGCTCTACCAGTTGCGGCACAACGCGATTTTACGGATTTCAACAATAACGAAGACTCACAGTTCCGCCCACAGACCGGCAACCGCATCAACACCGACTCGCTGGGCACTGACAAGGAGATTCCGAAGGGCATCAGGGTATGGACTGTGGATGAGAGATTTGGAGATACCCGGGCTGCCGTGGTGGACACCATGCAGGCAATGTACCAGAACACTACCTTCACCGAAGGACTGCGCGGAGAGTACAACACCCTGGGCAATATGGGTACCGCCCGCATCAACCGCATCTTCATCGACCGACGCAACACGCAGGGCAACTTCATCTTCACCGAGCCATACGACAACATCGTTACCCCGGTGAGTGACTTTCACTTCACCAACACCTACTCGCCTATCACCAACATCACGCTGAATAGCTGCGGTGACAGAACCAACGGTGAGGATGACTTCAAGGCAATCTTTGCGGTAAATGCCAACAAGCAGCTAGGTGGCGGATTCCGATTCGACTACAAATACGGTCGCGGCTACTACGATGCACAGAGCACGGCGCACTTCAAATATACGATGTGGACTTCTTATCTGGGCGACCGCTACCAGGCGCACTTCCTCTTCAGCACCAATCACCAGAAGGTGACGGAGAACGGAGGTATCTCCAATGATGACTACATCAAGCATCCGGAGCTCTTCACCGAGAGTTTCGCCACCAACGAAATTCCTACCGTGCTGCAGCAGAACTGGAATCGCAACGACAACCAACACATCTTCTTCACCCATCGCTACAACGTGGGCTTCAGCCGCAAGGTGAAGATGACAGAGGAAGAAATCAAGGCTAAGAAATTCGCAATGGAGTCTGCTAAGGACAATGCAGCCGAGGAAGCCAAGGAGGAGGCAAGAAAGAAGGCAAAAGAACAAGGCAGGGAGTTTGACGAAAAGGCTTTCGATAAAAATCAGAAGAAGCTGTTCTCAGGTCGTCCTACAGATGCAAAGATTGCCGGCGATGAACCAGCCAAGAACAACAAGGCGATAGCTGCGAACAAGGCTGCCCAGGACTTCAAGGGCGACAGCACTCGAATTGCCGTAAACAGCAAGACAATGGCAGACAGTCTGCTCACCGTAGAGAAGAAGAAAGCGCAGGACTCACTCTTCTTCAAGACTGAATATGTTCCAGTTACAAGCTTCATCCACACCGTGCAGTTTGATAACTACAAGCGTATCTACCAGGCTTACCAGACTCCACAGGACTACTATCTCAAGGAGTACTACAATGCCGGCAAGTTTACAGGCGATTCTATCTACGATCAGACCCGTCACTGGCGCATCAAGAACACCGTGGCAATGGGAACGCTCGAGGGATTTAGCAAGTGGGCAAAGGCTGGTCTGAAAGCTTTCGCCAGCTATGACCTCCGCCACTACGAACTGCCGAATACCGAAGGCGGATTAGAGAAGTTCAACGAGCATGTTCTGAGCGTAGGCGGTCAGCTGAGTAAGACTCAGGGCAAGACCCTTCACTATAATGTCGTGGGCGAGGTAGGACTCACCGGAGTGGATGCCGGCACCTTTGCAATCGACGGAAGCGCAGACATCAACCTGCCATTCCTGGGTGACACCGTACAGGTAAGAGGCGATGCATTCATACATCACGAAACGCCATCGTTCTACTATCGCAAGTATCACGCCCGACATCTCTGGTGGGATGATGATCTGAGCAAGATTATCCATACCCGCATTATGGGAACTCTGAGATTCGGCAAGACTAACACCACGCTGCGTGTGGCTGTGGATGAAATCAAGAACTATACTTATTTCTCACAGCAATATACGATTACAGAAAATGGTCTGCGCACAGGCGTAATAGTGACACCAATGCAGAGCGGCGACGCCATCAATCTGATTACAGCGCAGCTGCAACAGGACTTCAAGTTCGGTATTTTCAACTGGCAGAATATGATCACCTACCAGCATACCAGCAGCAAGAGTACCCTGCCAGTGCCAGACCTCAACGTATATACCAACCTCTTCATCAAGTTCAAGGTGGTAAAAGTACTGAATATCGAGCTGGGTGCCGACGCCAGATACTTCACCAGCTACGAGGCTCCGGATTATTCTCCTTACATCGGTCAATATACCGTACAGGGCAACGGCGAGAAGAACGTGAAGGTGGGCAACTACCCTATCGTCAATGCCTACGCCAATGTTCACATCAAGCACACCCGCTTCTTCGTGATGATGAGCCATTTGAATGCAGGTCAGGGCGACAAGAACTACTTCTTCACCCCTCACTATCCGATGAACCAGCGAGTTTTCAGAATGGGTGTAAGCTGGAACTTCTTCAACTAGGAAGCGAATCTTTTCCACAAGAGATTCTTCTGAAACAAAATAGAAGCGAATCTTTTCTTAATGAATAACAACAAGGAGCGAGGTTCCCCAAAAACCTCGCTCCTTATAATTTAAAAGCAACAATATGATGGTAAAGACAAATTCTATCAAGGCATGGTTTCTCGCCGCCCGCCCCGTCACCCTTTCGGCAGCGGCAGTACCGGTGATGCTGGGAGTAGCCCTGGCATACAAGGATTCAAGTGCCAACTGCCAATGGGTTCCTGCCCTGCTCTGTCTGCTCTTTGCTTGGATAATGCAGATAGACTCCAACTTCGTGAACGACTTCTTCGATTTCAAGCATGGCAACGACGATGAAACCAGATTAGGTCCAAAGAGAGCCTGCGCCGAAGGCTGGATCACCATGAAAGCCATGAAATGGGGCATCATCATCACTACACTTCTGGGCTGTATCATCGGTTTGCCCCTCGCCTTTTACGGCGGAAAGGAGATGATCATCGTGGGTATCTGCTGCGTCCTCTTCTGTTTCCTCTACACCACCAAACTGAGCTATCTGGGATTGGGCGACCTGCTGGTACTTCTCTTTTTCGGCATCGTGCCGGTCTGCTGCACCTACTACCTGGTCATGCCTGAAGGAATGCAGACTGTATCAGCAGAAGCCATACTGACTTCCATCGCCTGCGGACTGGTAGTAGATACGCTGCTCATTCTGAACAACTATCGCGACTACGACAACGACATCAAGGCGGGCAAGAAGACACTGATCGTTCACATCGGCAAGAAAAACGGCGAGCGCCTCTACTGCGCAATGGGCAACATCGGTATCCTCATCATGATTGGAATCAACATCTATGGTGCACTTGCCTACGATGCAGATACTAGGTTTTTGCCTTTCGCCGCCACATATCTCGTGGTGCACAACCGAACATTCGCCAAGATGAGGAAGATAGGAGAAGGCAGAATGCTGAACAAGGTACTGGGCTACACGGCTCTCAACATCTTTACCTTTGGTATGATCTCTACCTTCATCATCCTTGGAATGATGTGGTAATCCCAAAGATACCCGCCCCCTCTGGAATGGCATGAGAAGATTCTAGAATGAGAAGATAACATTCAGAAATAATAATTATATAATGTACGCGCGTACATTATTTATATAAAAGAAGAAAAAGTATGAAGCAACAAGTAAATCTCGAAATCATGCAGTTTGTGGAAACACAGATTCTGCCCAAATATACAGAATTTGGCGAGAGCCACGGATTGCGCCACGTAACCCGTGTCATCAAAAACGCCCTGAAACTCGTACCTGTAACAGGTGCCGACATCGACATGGTTTATATCGTTGCCGCCTATCACGACCTGGGAATGAGCGGTCCGCGCGCCATCCACCACCTCACCAGTGGCAAAATCCTCCAGGCTGATGCCAGACTGAAGCGCTGGTTCACTCCCGAGCAGATTAAAATCATGAAAGAAGCCGTGGAGGATCACCGCGCCTCCTCCAGTCGCCAGCCACGAAGCATCTATGGCAAGATTGTAGCCGAAGCCGACCGCGACATCGATATTCACGAAATTTTTCTTCGTGCCATCGAATATGGAAAGGAGAACTATCCCGGAAAAGGAAAGGAAGAGCAATGGCAGCGGTTCGCCGACCACATGGACGAGAAATATTCCCGCAACGGCTACATCAAGCTCTGGATTCCCAACTCACCCAATGAGAAGGCTCTGAAAGAGCTGCGGAATATCATTGAGGACAAGACAGAACTCAGGAAATATTTCGAAGAAATATACGAAGAGCTCAGGAAAAAGAAGTCTTGACCCTTGAGAGAAACAAGGAAAAGGGAGTTCTGGCTTTTGATAAAGAAGATTTTTCGAAAAAATCAGCAGAAAGATTTGGTAGTTTCAAAAGATTGCATTATCTTTGCAGTATAGAAAACCCAAAGACTTCTATCAATGGATGATAGCCTATGCTATGTCTATTCGACAAAGATATAAGGGTCGTGTCGGTTCGATCGGGATACTCATCAAATTACACTTATGAAACCGAGAAGACTTCTCTTGCCTATGGCGGGCCACATAAACTGACATGTCAACTAAGCTGCAAAGCCGGTGGATTACAAAAGCGGAGAGCTCTCAAATGTTTATGACATTCGGAGTTTCATCACATCATCGAGCGACCCTTTCCTACAGGAGGCAGATTTCCAATAATTGGTAAATCTGCCTCCTTTTTTGTTGACAAAGTCAGCTTATCCCCTATAATTCCTCCCAAAAACAAGAAAAATCAAGAAAATATGCATATTTCTTGAAAAAAGTTGCAGAAAAATTTGGTGGAACAAAAAAAATGTAGTATCTTTGCACCCGCATTTGAGAACGATGCTTGTTGATTTGGCAACAATATCCAATTGGAAGGTTGGGTGAGTGGCTGAAACCACCAGTTTGCTAAACTGACGTGCGGGATTACCGTACCGGGGGTTCGAATCCCCCACCTTCCGCAAGCGGAGTTCAAGATTGCATTGTTGGTCGATTCATCTAATGGTTAGGATACAAGATTCTCAATCTTGGCATAGGGGTTCGATTCCCCTATCGACTACTTAAATTTGTTGTTCAAGTCTGCACAAGTTGTGAAACCAATGCAGGCTAATTAAAATGGTCGATTCATCTAATGGTTAGGATACAAGATTCTCAATCTTGGCATAGGGGTTCGATTCCCCTATCGACTACTTAAATTTGTTGTTCAAGTCTGCACAAGTTGTGAAACCAATGCAGGCTAATTAAAATGGTCGATTCATCTAATGGTTAGGATACAAGATTCTCAATCTTGGCATAGGGGTTCGATTCCCCTATCGACTACTAAGTGTTTTTCATGTATTGGTTATTGTTAGTAAGCTTGCAATTAGTCGAAGAGACTACTGCAAGTTATTTTTTTATCCCTACGCAGGTAACGCTATCGCCGTTGTGGATAAATGACAATTACCCATCATAAAAGCAAAAAAGTAAAGGAAAAATTTGGTGGAACCAAAAAAAAGTTGTACCTTTGCAATCGCATTTGAGAACGATGCTTGATGATTCAGTAATGAATCCAACAGGAAGGTTGGGTGAGTGGCTGAAACCACCAGTTTGCTAAACTGACGTGCGGGTTACCGTACCGGGGGTTCGAATCCCCCACCTTCCGCAAGCATTATTCAAAATTGCACCGTTGGTCGATTCATCTAATGGTTAGGATACAAGATTCTCTATCTTGGCATAAGGGTTCGATTCTCCTATCGACTACATTCCCCCCTTTTTACCGTATCTTTGCAAGTATGAAAAAGATATTGACTCTCCATATACTTCTCGCCCTCGCTGCCCTGCCCTCACGGGCGCAGAGACACGAGATATACAGTCAGCGCATCGCTACCCTACAGGTAGTGGCGGGCACCGACTGGCAAGCCCTTCCCATCACTTTGCTGAACGGGCAACCCATCCACATCGACTTCGATGACATGACCCACGATTATCATCGATACACCTACAGGATAGAACATTGCGATGCCGACTGGAAGGTTTCTCAGGGACTCTTCGAGACCGACTATCTGAAGGGATGGAACCACGAGCAAGCCATCGACAACATCGAACAATCGCTCAACACCAACCATCTCTACACCCACTATCGCCTCACAATCCCCAACGAGAACTTCCACATCACCATGAGCGGAAACTACAAGCTCACCATCTACGATGACACCGCAGAGACGAACAACCAAGAGGATGAAACTACCGATAAGGATGGCAGAAAGATACTCACCGCCTGCTTTATGGTAGTAGAGCCACAGGTGCAGATTGCCATCGGATATTCTTCGAATACGGACATCGACATCAATAAGCAGCATCAGCAGGTAAGCATGAATGTGAACTACGGAAGCCTAAGAGTAACCAATCCCTCACAACAGATTAAAACCGTGGTGCTGCAGAACGGACGTTGGACTCAGGCAGTATGGAATGCCAAACCTGATTATATCAGCGCAGATGGACTGCAATGGCAACACAACCGCCATCTGATATTCGATGCAGGAAATGAATACCGAAAATTCGAACTGCTCGACATGGATCATCCTACGATGGGAATAGACGAGACAGAATGGGATGGAGAAGAATACCAAATCTATGTAATGCCCGATACCCCTCGCCCCAACTACGTACATGATGAGAGCGCCAAAGGCTCCTTCTACGTGCGCAACAGCGATAACGAGGACAATAATTTCACCTGCGAGTATGCGCCGGTACATTTCCGGCTACAGACCAATCGCCAGCCAGGCGACGTATATCTGAATGCAGACTGGACCTACGACCGCTTTTTGCCTACCTATCGGATGGAATACAACGAAGCCGACCACAGCTATCATGCCACCGTGCTGCTCAAGCAAGGTTATTACAGCTACCAGTATCTGGTGCTCAAAAGCGACGGCAGTACGCAACCCGTGAGTACGGAGGGTAACTTCTTCCAGACGACCAACCGCTATGATGCCCTCATCTATTATCGAGGCACGGGAGATAGAACCGACAGACTGGTAGGCTGGAAAAGCAGCCAATAAAAAAAACGTCCTGAAAGCGCAAAAGCATCATCATACATAATGCTTTTGCCCTCTCAGGGCGTTTTAACTAACTAATACTATCTTTTTACTCCAATCCGAACAAAGCCTTCAAGCCTCCATCTACACCAGAGAAGCCCATGAAGGCAAGACTGAGGAGAGCGGCTGTAACCATCACGATGGCTACGCCCTGCATACCCTTAGGAATGCGAACCAAAGCCTGCTGCTCACGAATACCAGCAAAGACGATGAGAGCCAGGGCAAAGCCGAGGGCTGTAGAGAAGGCATAAACCACACTCTCCAAGAGATTGTAGTCCTTCTGGATAACCAGGATGGCTACACCCAGCACAGCACAGTTGGTAGTAATCAAAGGCAGGAAGATACCGAGTGCCTGATAAAGCGCAGGAGAAACCTTCTTGAGAATAATCTCTACCATCTGAACTAAGGCGGCAATCACGAGGATGAACGCCAGGGTCTGGAGATATTGCAATCCGAACGGATCGAGTACATACTTCTGAACACACCAGGTAATGATGGTTGCCAAGGTCAAGACAAAGGCGATGGCACCACCCATACCGATGGCTGTATCAACTTTCTTCGATACGCCCAGGAAAGGACAGATACCGAGAAACTGCGACAAGACGATGTTGTTGACGAATATCGCAGAGATAAATATCAATAAATATTCCATAATTTCTATTCTATTTCATTGACAGAAGCGATGGCTACGTTTACTTCTTTACCTTATTAAATATCGCAATGATGTATCCCAATGTGAGGAATGCTCCTGGCGGCAGGATGAACATCAGAATATTGGTAGTCTCTGGCAACAGAGTGATACCGAATACGCTTCCTGCACCAAGAATCTCACGGGCACTACCCAAGATAGTCAAACCGAGGGTGAAACCCAAACCGCAGCCGAGACCATCAAAGAGACTGGCAATCGGTGAGTTCTTGGCAGCAAAGCTCTCTGCTCTACCCAAAATGATACAGTTAACTACAATCAATGGGATGTAGATACCCAGAGCCTGGTTGATGCTGTCAGGAGCATAGGCACTCATCAGCATCTGAAGGATGGTTACGAAGGCTGCAATCACGACGATGAAAACAGGGATGCGAACCATATCCGGGGTAATCTTCTTGATACATGAAATCACAAAGTTGGTACAAACCAATACTGCCATGGTTGCCAATCCCATGGAAAGACCGTTGATGGCACTGGTTGTTGTAGCCAAGGTAGGACACATACCGAGGAGCAACACGAAGGTTGGGTTCTCCTTGATGAGTCCGTTCATCAAAATTTTCATATTACTCATATCGGCTTATCCTTTCTTTTCGTTATGTTCAACTTTAGATGCACCGCTCTCGCCATCTACACTCTTACCTGCATAGGCAGCGTAAGCCTGATTGATAGCCTTGAGGAAGGCACGGCTGGTAATGGTTGATGCGGTGATGGCATCTACGGCATTGCCACCCTTATCGTCCTTGCTCACGTGGAGGTCGCCATCCTTTGGAGTCATACCAATGATGCTACCCTTTCCGTCTTTCTGGAACCAGCTGGTTGCCTTGGCACCCAGACCTGGAGTCTCTGAAGCCTGAAGTATGGTGTAACCCATAATCTTGCCTTCGGTATCGAAACCTACGAGCACCTTCAAGTCGCCACCGAAACCGCCGGTAGTACTCTCTACGGCTGCACCCAACTCCTTACCGCTCTTGTCAGAGCACTTGTGGAGGATAAAGGTAAGCTCCTTGCCGCCGAACTCCTGCTTCACCTCTTCAGGTTCAGCCACCTGGAGATCTTCAGTGCCCATCACGCTCTTGATACCGGCAGCCAGACTCTGGGCAGCCTTCTCGGCGATAGGACCTGAAGTAAGGTTGTTGATACAAGCCAGCACGGCACCCACAACGAGTGCTACACCTACGAGCACCAAAACCATGTTCTTTAATGATGATTCTAATTTCTGCATGTCTCAGTCCTCCTTATTTCTTAGCAGGCTTCTCACCGAAGCGCTTTGGTTTAACGTATGTATTAATAAGAGGTGTGAACGCATTCATGATAAGAATGGCGAACGACATACCTTCCGGATAACTACCCCAGTTACGGATGATAACGGTGAGAAGACCGATGCAGACACCGTAGATGAGCATACCCTTGTGAGTCATCGGTGATGTTACATAATCGGTTGCCATGAAGATGGCACCGAGCATCAGACCACCACTGAAGATGACTGCCAGAGGATTGGCATAAACAGGATTAGCCAAATGCATCAAACCGCTGAAAACGAATACGGTAGCGATGATGCTGACTGGAATATGCCAGGTGATGACCTTCTTCCAGAGCATGTAAGCCAAACCGAGCAAGAGGGCGAATGCACAAACCTCACCGGTAGTTCCGGCACCGAAGGTATCTCCAGTAGCACCGAAGAGCAGGCTCATGGAATCAGGCAACTGATTCAGGAGAGAAGAATCGCCAGTCTTGATGGCTGTCTTCATGATAGCCAGCGGTGTAGCACCAGTTGTAGCATCGGTATAGCTGAGCATCTGTCCAGCCACAGGCCATGATGTCATCTGTGCAGGGAAACTGACGAGCAGGAAGCAACGGCCTACCAAAGCAGGATTGAAAGGATTGTTACCCAGACCGCCGAAACTCATCTTACCCACACCGATGGCAAACAGGGCACCGATGATGATGATCCAGAGAAGAAGGTTACTTGGCAAGTTCATGCCGAGCAGAAGACCGGTGATGATGGCAGAACCATCGAGCAAGCTGGTCTCCTCCTTCAGGAGATATTTTGTAATTGCCCACTCAAAGAAGACGCAGGCTGCCACAGAGGTGAGCAGTACGACTGCTGAACCCAGACCGAAGAAATAGAAAGATGCGAGGATGGCAGGCACGAGAGCGATGATCACTCCGTACATGTTCTTCTCCACGCTCTCATTTCCATGGGCATGTGGCGATAATGAAACGATTAATTTTCCCATTTTACTTAATCAAGTATTTGGTTTGTTTTTACTTTTATTCTTTACTTCTTGGCACTTCGTGCTCTGATGATGCCCATCACCGCTGCCTTACCTTTGATGATGTTATCGAGGATAGGACGATGAGATGGACAGGTGAACTGGCATGAACCGCAGGCTATGCAGGATGTTACCTCCTCAGCCTCCAGACGTTCATAATCCTTCACTACGCTCAGGGTAGCAAGCAAGTATGGCTCCAGGCCCATTGGGCAGGCATCCACACACTTGGCACAGCGGATACATGGCTGAGCCTTCTTGCGATGAGCATCCGCATCGGTCAATACGGTGATGGAGTTGGTACCCTTGGTTACAGGAACATCGAGACTGATTACAGCCTTACCCATCATCGGACCACCAGCCAACACCTTGTTGTCGCCCTCAGGCAAACCGCCACAATTCTCAATCATCTGAGAAAATGGAGTTCCCATACGCACGAGGAAGTTGCCAGGATTCTTCACCTGCTTTCCGGTAACAGTGGTATAGCGCTCGAAGAGAGGCTTGTTCTTCATAACTGCCTGATAAACAGCGAAGGCAGTACCTACATTCTGAACAATTGCTCCAACGTTAACAGGGATAGCTGGAGGAGCTGGAACCTGACGGCGGATGACGGCATCCACCAGCTGCTTCTCACCACCCTGCGGATACTTCTTAGCCAGAGGAACAATCTCGATACGAGAATCATTGGCAGTCTTTTCCTCGAAGAGCTTGATGGCAGCAGGCTTGTTGTCCTCGATACCAATGTAGCCCTTCTCTACCTTTGCCGCCTTCATCAGAAGGTTCAAGCCAACGAGAATCTCATCGGCATGCTCCATCATCAGGCGATAATCGGCTGTGATATAAGGCTCGCACTCTACACCATTGATGATGACGCACTCAGCCTTGGCACCAGGAGGAGGACAAAGCTTGATGAAGGTTGGGAAACCGGCACCACCCATACCAGTGACACCAGCCACCTTGATACGGTTGACAATCTCTTCTGGAGTCAGCTCAGCATGAGCCTCCAGAGTCTCGAGTTTATCAGAGCGGTCGATACTCTCCTCCCATTCATCGCCTTCTACATTAATGATAATGCAAGGCTTGCGATAACCGGTAGCATCAATAGATGTATCTACCTTGAACACGGTTCCTGATACGGAACTGTAAATAGGAGCACTCACAAAGCCACCAGCCTCAGCGATGAGTGTACCCACCTTCACCTTGTCGCCCTTGGCAACCACAGGCTTGGCAGGAGCACCGATATGCTGACCAAGTGGAAAAATAGCCTGCTTAGGGAGAGGAGCTACCTGAGTAGCCATCTCGGCAGTAATCTTATTCTCTTCTGGGTGAACTCCACCAATTCTAAAAGTTCTCAAATTCATGATTATTCCTCCTTTTTCTTAACTGGGAAATTAACTTTTACGAGAGCACCGGTTGGGCATTCGTCAACACACTTGGTACACATGCGGCACTTGTTGAAATCGATATAAGCCACATTGTTCTCGACGTTGATAGCATCAAACTTGCAGACCTTCTGACACTTACCGCATCCGATGCAAGCAACGCTACAAGCCTTCTTAGCCACAGCACCCTTGTCGTGGTTCACGCACTGCACGTAAACACGGCGACCCTTAGGACCCTTCTTTCGAAGCTCGATGATATGACGTGGACAAGCCTTGGCGCAAGCACCACAACCCGTACACTTCTCCTCATCAACCTCAGGAAGCCCCGTCTCAGGATTGATAGAGATGGCACCAAACTGGCAGGCAGCCACGCAATCGCCACAACCCAGACAGCCGAAACCGCAGCCGGTTTCAACGGCACCACAGGAGTTCATGGCAGCACAAGTGTGCAAACCATCATACTCGGCAATGCGAGGACGATGCTCGCAAGAGCCATTACAACGAACCACTGCCACCTTAGCCTCTGTGTTAGCCACAGCCAAACCAAGGAGATCAGCCACCTTGCCCATCACGTCGGCACCACCCACAGGACACATCTGTCCGTCGATGCTACCGGCATCAGCACCCTTAACCAGCGCAGCAGCCATACCGGAACATCCGGCAAAACCGCAACCACCGCAGTTGGCACCAGGAAGGAGTTCTCCTACCTGTCCCAACCGAGGGTCTTCTTCAACGGCAAACTTCTTGGATACCCCGAAGAGCACCAGCGCTGCTACCAGCGCAATGGCACCGAGTACCAAGACAGCACTCAAAATTAAATCCATAATAGTTTGTATTTGTTTTGTTAATATTTCTAATTATTTCTATATCAGCCAACATCCTGTAATCGAGCCTGAAAAGCTGGATAATCATTCTAGCAGCAGGGTTCAAGACTAAAGCTTAATTTATTTCGTAGTTTGTTTCTCAAGAGATAAAGCCCTATATAATAAGGTATCAATATTCCCAAGGCAGACACAGCGGCATATCCCTCTGATTGCGTGATTTTCAGTACAGTAACCAAAGCCACAACCATCAGGAGCAGAGGCAGCAAATAGCCATACATGCTGGCGCGGAAGCCAACAGCCGTATCTGCCACCACAACAACAGAGTCACCCAGCTGATACTTGACAGCATCAGCAACCTGCACCTCGATAATCTTTTCTTTCGTTTCAGAAGCATTGCAATGCGCAGCCACCTTACAGGCACTGCATGCAGATGACTGAAGGATGCGCACGCGCACACAGCCCTCTTCTACTCCATCCACTACTCCATTATGCTTAATTTTATTACTCATTTCCTAATCTTGTTCATAAGGTTAGCCTTTCCTCTCCTACACAAGAGCACCTATTTTAAGGTGTCTTATTGCAAAGTCGAGTTAGCAATTCCAATTTGTTTGCAAAGATAATATATTATTTATAAATGACAAACAAAATCACCAGATTATTTAATTAAAAGAAACGTAAACGTTTTCTATTTTACATTTTAGACCATAAAAACTGAGAAAAACACAGAAATAAACGGATAAAAATAGTTTTTTTATAATTTTCTCGCCATCTTCTTTGTTTATATCATTTTTTTGTGTACCTTTGCAAAAAACAAGAAAGCCAACAACACCTAGCGTGTCGAGGCACGAAAACACTAAGATTATGGAAATAACAGAGCAGATGACAATTCAGCAAGTTGAGCGCTTTATCAAAAAGATAGCTCAAAAGTTTCCAGCACAACCTTCAAATGAAGAAAACGCCGTGCTGACCGACATCCATGTAAGAGTTTCCCAAGACAGTGGTGAACTCCTTGCCTTTGACGATGACGACACAGAGATTACTCGCTGCGTAGTTGAGCAATGGATAGACAACAAGGATGAGAACTTCTATGATGAGGTGGCAAAGATTTTGCGAGACACCTTGCGCAAGAATTCTGAGATCGTTGATAATCTCGGAATCCTTAAGCCATATAGCTTCGTGCTGGAAGATGACGACAAGGAAAACCTCGGCGAACTCTATCTTGCCGATGATGATACCATTATTCTGGGTGGTGACCTGATGGAAAACCTGGATCACGACCTCGATGAATTCCTTGACGACTTGTTAAAAGAATAAACTATAAAAGTGATGCTATTTTGGTGCTCTCAAGTATCAACAACGTAAGCCATCAGAAAACCCCGTCTTGCATATTCTTTGAAAAACTTGTAGAACCTTTCAAAATTTCCACAAGTTTTTCAGAGATTTTCTGAGATACCTGCGGACAGGCGCGCGGTCACCTTCAACTGCTCGGATATCTCCGTGTCACTAGAGGTATGACTTACATCTGTCCAACACTCCCCATCTTGATATTCTCACTATTTCCCTCACTACGCCAACTGTAATTTACAATCGCCATATAGTTAAGAAACAGAAAAATGTGCCCACTAGTGGGTCCAACTATGCCCGTCGCATGGGCATCCACAGCCCACCAAGCGGGCATCCACAGAACAAGCGCTGGGCAACAAGTGCCCGTAGGGCGGGCAACGAGTGCCCAAATATTGAAACTAATCTTGGGCAACACTGATATATGCTAATCCACCAGCAGATGAATCAAGCTATGACTATACTCTTATAAAAGTGGTGTCAAAAATGGCAAAGGGATATGAGTAGTAGAGAGTTTGGATAGCATCAAATCAAACAATGAAAAATATAGCCAAGACTGCACAAAGGCTTACGCAGTGCTGAAACATCAAAAGTTCCAATTTGCTGTGCAATGATGTGCGCTCACCTTGGCAGTCTTGGCAGGGAAAATGATTTCATGTGAATGAAAAGCTTATGGCAACTATATCAATAACTTGGATTCTGTTTTAATTTCTTGTTTAAATCCAGACATCTTTGTGGTATTGGGAAAACCGTTGTAAAACCGGTAGACTCCTTTTCTAATGGAGTTCTTTGATCATATGCCTTGGTATATTTGCCAAAACGGATGAGATCTTGACGTCTCCAACCTTCCCAAACCAATTCCAGCAGACGCTCCTTTAGAATGTTGTCCAAATTGGCTTCCACATGAGGCATTCCTACTCGGTCTCTTATAGCGTTCAGCTCTATTGAACCATCCTCGCCATTGCGAACTTTCGCCTCGGCTTCCATCAACAGCGCGTCACCATATCTAAAAAGGACGATATCGTTGTCAACCTGCCGTCCGTCCGAATAGGCGGTTCGATCAACCTCGTATTTGCCTACACGAGCGCCTGCCGTCTGTTTATATGGGCTGTCGCTGAGGTTCAGTTTCAGATCAAGCGGCATGTACACCAACGGCTTCCCGTTGTCCAAATATATCTTCTTTCCGTCAACAAGCACGGTATCTGCATAGAAGTTTATCTTGAATCTATTGTCAACATTGTCCGTTCCGTAACCGAAAGCCTTGACGGTTGAAACAGTTGCACATGTGCCGTTTTCAGAAGAACCACCATAAGCTCCGCCATGTTTGTAGTGGCGTGAGCGGAAAAGATAGTGGTATTCGTTCAAATATAAGTTCTTGTCCAATGGGATTGTGAAGATGTTCTCCTTGGAATTTTCATTATGAACCGCAAAGTTCGATGCGTAGTCGCTCTCCAACTCATAGCCTTCTTGCCGCAGTTGCTCGCAATACCAGATGCAGGTTTCCCAAGCGTTCTTTTTCTCGCCATTCACATTGAAGTAAATGCTTTTCCCGTCCTGACGCTTGCCATCGGTCCAGTTATCATCCGTATATATTTCCGCATTCAAGGCAAGCTTTGCAAGCAGGAAGTTTGCGACCGGGCGTGTCACACGTCCGTAATAGTCCCCCTCCTTGTTGGAATGCTCATCGGCGAGCTGTGGGGCAACATCCTGCAACTCGTCAACAATAAACTTGAATACCTCACTTCTTTCGCTTTGCGTTACCTGCTCCAATTTCACATCGTATGATGTTACGATAGGAACACGCCCGAACATATCCATCGCATAATAGTAGAACAAGGCTCGTACAGCTCTTACCTCTGCCGTGAAATCTCTTGTCTGTTCTGCAGAAAGCAGACTCTGATGGCTGTCAATGATAGAAAGCGACTGGTTAGATAAAACAATTACCTTGAAGAGGTATTTCCATACATTATATAAATTAATATCATTGGCATTCCATTTGTGCTGATACATGTTCTCCCACAAACCGCCATCATACCAGTCTCCACCACGGATTGGATTCATTGCCTCGTCAGTGGTCAAGGTATTGTAGTCGTAAATACCCCGGCAAGTTCCTTGAAGCCCTTCCGACTCCTGATTGCTCCCTATGTAGTTGTACAGGGAAGCTACTGCGTTTTTGTATATATTATCAGCATTGTTGTAGATTGCCTCCTGGTCCAGCTGGTCTTTGGGATGCTCATCCAGACAGCTGCTGAAACAAAGCATTAACGGTGCTGCTAATATGTATTTAATAATAGTCTTCATACTCTTTTCGTTTTAAAATTGTACACTCAGTCCCAATGAGTAAGTACGGTATAATGGATAGTTGCGCTTGTCGTCAATACCCATCGTACTGTTGACAACATAGCTATTTATCATTGGTGTCAAACCTTTATATCCGGTGATTGTTCCAATGTTGCTAATGTTGCATGATACACGCAAGGAACGAATAAGCTTGCTCCTCAAAGGCACATTGTAGCCTATTGTCAGATGCTCGAAGTTCAGGTAGTCACCTTTTTCAAGCCAGTAGTCAGAGACTCTCTGGTCTATGATGTTCTTCTTTGGAGCATCCTTCAAGACATTGTAGTCTGGGAAGCAAGCCATGCTTGTGTAAGCCAGTCCTGTTCCGTTGAAAATCTTGTGCCCGAATGCTCCATTCATCTGTATGGAGATATAGTAATTCTTGTATCTGAAACTGATGTTTGAGCCAAGGATCACCTTTGGTGTGGCTTGTCCTGCAATGTATCGGTCGCCTCCATCGCTTAAGTCCACATTGCCATTATGGTCAAGGTCCTCTATGTCGTAAAAATAGCTGCCGTTCTCGTTCTTGACAAGTCCCTTGCAATGGGGTAGGTAGAAAACGCCAAGTGGCTGTCCAACTATCTGATAGACCACGTTGTTGTCGCCGCCGTTTTGACCAGCACCATCCAATGATCCAATAGCGGTGATGTTTGCTGCCGACATGCTCATTCCCTTGTAATCTCCACTTAGCGAGATGAGTTTGTTGCTTTGAAACGACAGATTCATATTGATGTTAAGATCCAGGTCCTTCTTGCTTATTGGCTGCACGGACAACCCCAGTTCAAATCCGCGGTTTGACATAGAGCCAATGTTTGCCAGCAATGTATTGTATGCGAATGGTGGAACCGGAACCTCATAGGCGTAGAGCATGTCGGTGGTCTTGGAATAGTAATACTCTGCTGTAAGCATAAGCCTGTTGGCAAAGAGACCAATGTCCGCACCGAGGTTAAACGTTGTCTTCGTTTCCCACTTCAAATCAGGATTGTTGTTTTTTACCATACCAAGGGTTACTGTTGGAGAACTCTTGACCGGAACAATGCCTGTCTGCCTTACAGTGTTCATGGTTGTGTAGGCTGTGATACCGCCAAGATTGCCGGCCTGTCCCAGACCCGTGCGGAGTTTGAGCATTGACAGCGGTTTTATGTTGGCAAGGAAGCTTTCCTTCTTCATGTCCCAAGTGAATGATACAGATGGGAAGAATCCCCATGTGTTGTTGTCACCTACCATTGACGATCCGTCACCGCGTGCATTTACCGCTAAGGTATATCTGTCAAGCAGATTATAAGTGATGCTTCCCATTACAGAAGCCAGAGACTGGTCTTCGTAAGTGCTTTCTGTTCCACCGTATGGACGGGCTGCCGTAGCACCGAGATTGTCGTAATGAAAATCGTTTGTAGGTATTCCCTTGGCATACACCCAGAAAGCAGTTTTTCTCAGTTTTCTGTATTCACTGCTTACTCCGGCAGAGACCTTATGTATGCCGAACTCTTTGTTGAAATCAAGAGATACATTGCCAAGCCATTCCTCTTTCTTGAACTCTCCACGGTACACGTTGCCTTGTGCCCATACCCATGTCGGACAGAATTGTCCGTTTTCGGTAGAGCCATACAGGTAAGAGCCGAAGGTGGATACACGCCAGTTCTTATTGAAATCGTAGCTCAGCTTTATGTGTGCGTCAAAGTTCAAATCCTTGGAGTCGTTTTTCTCTTCAAGCAATATGCCGGGTGGGTTGACATGCGTTGCCGATTCGTTTTTCAGCCAGTTTCCATGCTCGTCAGTACCTGCAGGGAAAGTTGGATTCTGGCATGCTGCGGAATAGAACAGCATCTGCGTATCAAAGATGTCATGGTTCTTGAATGAAGAGCCGAAAACTCCGAATTCTCCGGTTAGTCTGTCATTGAAGGCTTTCTGGGTTACATCAACTTTGGCAACAAAAACGTTATAGTCCATCTTCTTGATGATGGTGTTGTGGTCCATTACTCCGAAAGATGCACGATAGTTTGACTGTGGCGTACCTCCGCTGAATGCAAGGTAATGATTGTTCACCATACCCGTGCGTGTTATCACCTTGTAGTTATCGGTATTGAAACCTCCGTTGTTGCAATAGATACCCAATGCCTTTGCCGTTGCAACATATTCAGCAGCATTGAGCATCTCCAGGTGTTTGTACATCTGCTCGAACCCCACATTACCCTCATACGAGATCTGGAATCCTCGTCCTGTGCCTTTCTTGGTTTTCACCTCTATAACACCAGACGCTCCACGTGAACCATACATGGCGGTCTCCGCAGCATTCTTTAATATACGAAAACTCTCAATGTCTGCAGGATAGATGGTTGATAGGGTAAGTACATCAGAAGTGACACCATCAATCAGCACTAAAGGGTCATTGCCTCCGATGATGGAGGTTGTACCACGTACTCGCACACTATTGAGCATAGCCATACGATCCAGACCGTTGGATGTCACGTTGACACCAGCAGCCTGACCACTCAACACGTCAAGGGCGTTATTTACCGCCCCCTTGTTGGAATGATTTCCAACTATCTTTATAATATTACTTCCATTGTCAATGGAATCTTTCCGTTCTGTAGGAACTTGCTTTTGTGCATGAGCCAAAGAACTACAAAAGAGCGCAACGAGAAGTAATGTAAAGTCTTTTTTGCTCTTTGCCATTTTCTATTTCTATTACTTTGGTTATGGATGATTTCCGATAAGCAAAGATAAGGTGCAATACATTAAAAATCGTATACAAACCCCAATATTTATGCATTATTAACGATAAAGAAGTAAGTGCGTAGAGTATTACTCCATAACAGTTGCACCTGCCAATGAATGTAACGGTTTACGGAGTTTTTGAGAACGTAAAATATTTGTGATTTTTCATTGTTACATCACAGGCTACTAAAATATTTGGCGTTATCAAATAAATACAATATCTTTGCAACCGTAAGAGTTGTTTGAACCATTATGCAAAGTAAAGCAGGCAGAAGTAGTCTGACTTTCGCTAAATCGTTACCATAAATAAAACAGTCGAAACAACTATGCTGATTATTAGACTGATACAACTTTTTTGATTATCCTCTGCAAAAAGAAGCACTTTTCACTTCATAAAGGAAGGTACGGATGAACCAGTAGCAAACGATACCTGCCAGATAACCTACGAAAGCAATTATACTAACAAGAGCAAAGCCCATCCTCCCGGATGGGCTTTAGCATTTAATACAAAAACATTATGAATTATTTCTATTAGCGAACAAGATTCGTTTTATTAATATATTCTATCTAAAAGTTATATTTCAAACAAACTGATAGTTTCAAACAATTACCGTACTCCTACGATTAATCTATTCTCGTTTACGGGTGCAAAGATACGGCTTTTTTCTTATTCTTGCAATACCTAATAATGGGGGTTTTAGACAATACCTAAAACTGATGAGCCAGACACTTTAGGCTATTGCCATTTTCCCCTCTCCTATAGACACAAAAAAACTGCAAGCCAGACTTATCGTCCAACCTGCAGTCCATTCATATCTCTCTCTTATAATTTCTTTTCTGAATTCAATCGAATTGAATTACTTCAAACCACGATTCATAAGTGTTGCATTCAGAAGCATCACATACTTGCGATACTGAGAATCATTGAGGATGCTGTGCATGTACTTGAGATCCTTAATGACAGCCTTGTCAATCATAGCTGCACGCTCATCCTTTGCTGCAGTTGCAGCATTCATCATATCAGCAGTGAAGTTCTTGTGAACATCAGCTACAGCCTCTGCCTGATCAATATTGAGTGACAATGCATTAGCCAAGCTACCCATCTTTACATTCATGTTGTAAGCTGCTGTTGCGTTTGTTGCCTCGTCTGCTGCGAAAGTAGTTGTTGCCATTGCGAACATTGCTACTGCCAAAATCATAATCTTTTTCATAATCTTTTTACCTTTCTTTACTTTACGAGCCATCTTCTGAACCTACACTATCTCTCTTATAACCTAGGAGGCTCTAGAAGGACTCTTGTTAAACATTATCCTGATGTCTTTTCTTTAAGACACTGCAAAGATACAAACTTTCTGTTGTGTACGCAAACAATTTGCAAGAAAAATGCTCTAAAGGGCCTCTTTTTTGATATATATCAACATCAAAAGGCTTCTTTCTTCTACTTTTCGTTATCTAACACTTGTTTTTGCATTCAAAAGGTAAGCAGTTTTACAATATCAGTAACATTTGCGTTTCAAAAGAGAACTACTATGAGAAAAAGCCTGGCAAGTTGCTATTTTCCAGCCATAGAAAAAGAGCACTCTGAATATTTTTTCCCGAAAACCCCAATATTTCTACTATTTCTTTTCCATATCCCAATTATTTATTGTATCTTTGCAGAAGATTTACAATAGAAACAATGGAAGAACAAAATCATATAGACAAGGCACTCGCCTTCCTCGAAAGCCTCGAAAAGTTGGGAAACCAGCTCAAAGTAGCAGAAGAGAATCAGAAACAGTTCCTCGCCAGAATGCTTGAACTCAAGAAATCCGGCGAAACTGACAGTGAGGAATACGCTGACCTTTCACGCAAGAGCAAAGGATTACAGGACATCATCGACAAATGGCGCCCTATCTATCTGGAGCGAATGGAAATGGTGAAAAGCGTACAGATGAAGAAGCGCAAGCGCACTGGAAAGAAGTAACTACAATAGTGGCTATCAGGCTGGGACAAAGAACCTGCAAGCAAGGTATAAAGAAGCAATATATATAATGTACGCGCGTACATTATATATATCAAATAACCTACAGATAGCACTATCAATAGAAAACAATAAAAAAACAAAATAAAATGGAATCAAACAACAAAAACAAGTTTATTAGAGTATCATACGCATTGTATGACGTAACAAAGGGTGATAACGGCGAAGAAATGCTGATTGAGCGCACAACAGATGAGCGTCCTTTCTTCTTCATCAGCGGTATGGGTGTAACCTTGCCTGCTTTCGAGGAGAAGGTAGTTGATTTGGCTGAGGGCGAAGAGTTCGACTTCGAGTTGGATCCTGAGCAGGCTTATGGTTTGCACTATGACGAGCGCGTAATCGACCTCGACAAGCAGATCTTCACTATCAATGGACAGTTTGACGCTCAGCACGTACAGGTAGGTGCTATCATCCCATTGCAGAACGAGGATGGTAACCGCTTCAATGCTGTAGTCAAGAATATCACAGACGAGAAGGTAACTTGCGACCTCAACCACCCATTGGCAGGTTTGAAGCTTAACTTCTGCGGTCAGGTTCTTGAGAGCCGTGAGGCAACAGCAGAGGAAATCGCCAAGATGGCTCAGATCATCAGCGGTGAGGCTGGTGGTTGCGGCGGCGGTTGCGACAACTGCGGCGGTGACTGCAAGGATGGCAACTGCGAGGGCGGCTGCGATTGCAACAAGTAAAATTTGAGAATAAACGATAGCGGCTATCTCAATACCATTGGGATAGCCGTTTTTCATATCAACTAAAGAATTTGGCAATGAGGAATACATTTGGCAATCTTTTCACTCTCACAACATTTGGCGAGAGTCATGGCATAGCTGTAGGAGGCGTCATCGACGGTTTCCCTGCAGGCATAGACATCGATATGGACTTTATCCAGAGCGAGCTCAACCGTCGTCGCCCTGGACAAAGTCACATCACCACAGCACGAAAGGAAGCAGACCAGGTAGAATTTCTAAGTGGTGTTTTCGAGGGAAAATCTACGGGAACCCCTATCGGCTTTGAGGTACGCAACCAAAACCAGCATTCTCAGGATTATGAGAATATGCGCTGTCTGTTCCGACCATCCCATGCCGACTTCACTTACAATGAGAAGTATGGCATCCGTGATCATCGCGGTGGCGGCCGTTCATCTGCACGCATCACCATCGCCCGCTGCGTAGGTGGCGCCCTGGCCAAGTTGGCACTCCGCCAGCTCGGCGTCAGCATTACGGCATATACATCGCAGGTTGGCAGTATCGCTCTGGAGAAGGATTACCATCTATATGATTTCAACACCATAGAGGGCAATCCTGTTCGTTGTCCAGACCAGGCAAAGGCAAAGGAGATGGAAGAACTCATCGCCCAGGTCAAGGCTGATGGTGATACCATCGGAGGCATCATCACCTGTGTCATCCAGGGATGTCCTGTAGGATTGGGGGAACCGGAATTCGATAAACTCCATTCCCAACTTGGTGCAGCCATGCTCGGCATCAATGCCGTCAAAGGATTTGAATATGGAGAAGGATTCGCCGGAGTTACTGCTCGTGGAAGTGAACAGAATGACGTCTTCGTTCCTAAAGCTAAGAATATGGATGCTACTGATGATGCGGCAAACCATCAGGAAACTACAATCAATCAGGATGTTGCAGCTCGCATCACGACCAAGAGCAACCACAGCGGCGGCATCCAGGGAGGATTGAGCAATGGTCAGGATATCTACTTCCGGGTAGCCTTTAAACCAGTAGCTACCCTCCTGATGGAACAGGATACTGTAGATTTGGAAGGAAATCCTACCAAACTCACAGCTCGCGGACGCCACGATCCATGCGTATTGCCAAGAGCCGTACCTGTAGTAGAGGCAATGGCAGCCATGGTTATCCTGGATAATTATCTTTTGAATAAAACGGTGAGATTATAAAAATAGTTAGGAGTTAAGATTGAGGAGTTGACTACCAACCACAACAACTTCCAATTCTTAACTCCTATCTTTTTAACAAATATCTCCTCACAGGTCAAAGTTTACTGTCCTTCAAGAGTTTTGGACAATATTCATTGAAGAAGCATTTATCACAAAGCGGCTTGGCACTTTTGCAGATATACCTGCCGTGCAACAGAATCCAGTGATGCGCATTCGGAATATCTTCTGCCGGAATGTGCTTCATCAGATAATCCTCCACCTTGCGAGGCGTATCAGCCGTACGAGGCACCAAGCCCATGCGATGGCTCACACGATAAACATGCGTATCCACCGCCATCGTGGCATGCCCAAACCAAACGGCACGGATCACATTCGCTGTCTTTCGCCCCACTCCAGCCAGTTTCACCAGATCATCAGCAGTCTCCGGCACCTCACCTCCAAAGAGTTCAACCAGTTGCCGTGACATCTGTGCCAGATGTTTCGCCTTGGCATTGGGATAGCTTACCGAACTGATCAGCTCATAGATATCCTCCTCACTCGCCTCCGCCATGTGCCGTGCATCTGGATAGCGGGCAAAAAGAGCCGGCGTAACCATATTGATACGCTTGTCGGTACACTGAGCCGAAAGCAAGGTCGCAACCAGAAGCTGAAATGCGCTACCGAATTGCAACTCGGTAGTCACATTCGGCAGCGCATTTCTGAAGTGATTCAATATGAAATCGTATCTTTCGTTACGAAGCATATTTCAATACGTTTATATTTTCCGGAATATTACTTCTTCTTGGCAGGAGTTTCCTCTGCACCCTTCAACTTGCCCTTGTAAGCCTTGTTCAAGCCAGTGATAACCTCACTGGTAATATCGTATGCCTTATCAGCATAAAGCAGATTGTCACCACTCTTAGAGAAGATGATGCTATACTTCTTGTCCTTGTTATATTGAGCCAAATAGTTAGCAATGCTGTCGTGGAGAGCCTTGTTGTACTTGTTCTGCTCAGCAGCAAACTCATTGCTCAAACGCTGCTGCAATCCCTGAAGATCATTGTTCTGCTTCTGCAAACCAGCCTGGATAGCCTCAGCCTGCTCACGGGTGTAAGCATTCTGCTGAATCTTCTGCTGGAAGTTAGCAGCAGCAGCCTGCAACTGCTGACCCTTCTGAGCGATAGTAGCCTGAATATTCTGACCCTTTTTCTCCAGCAAGGCAGCATACTCCTTAGCGAATGTGTATTGAGTCATGATAGAGTCAACCTCTACATAAGCAATCTTCAACTCTGCTGGAGCCTTGCTCTCAGACTTAGCCTCAACCTGAGGCTGTGACTTATTGCATGATGCCAACGACAAGGCAGCTACAGCAGCAATAGCCACTGAACTCAAAATGTTCTTTTTCATTTCTTCTGTATTTTTATTATTATTTATTCCTAAAACTAAAATGATTTAATACGCCTTGTTTGCTTCGCGCGCTTCGCGGTCTTGGTCAACCACACAGTGGATACCCATCTTGCGCAAACCAGGATTGTCGTGAACATGCTGAGAAGAGAACTTACCATTCTTCTTAAAAATCAGCTTCACACTAAATAATGCCATTGCGATAGCAATTATTAACAGACTTAATAACATTAATTTTATCATTTTTATTACCTTTGCAGTGCCTTAGTGCACTTCACGTTGCAAAGGTACGATTTTTCGGGCAAAAAGCAAAAGAAATCTCATAAATAAATGACTTTCTTGATGCAAAAATAACAAAATAAGAGAATAATACATACAAAATAACATTATCAATGGAAAAAAATGAATTAAAACCTGCTCTTGTGTTCGAGCAGTTCGCTAAAATCAACGAGATACCTCGTCCTTCCAAGCACGAGGAGAACATGATTGAGTACTTGAAGGAATTTGGCAAGAGCCATAACCTTGAGACTGTAGTTGATGAGACTGGCAACGTATTGATTCGAAAGGCTGCTACCCCTGGATATGAGAATGCTGATACCATCATCCTTCAGAGTCACATGGATATGGTATGCGACAAACTGGTGGACGTAGAGTTCGACTTCCACAAGGATGCCATCCAGACCTACGTAGATGGTGAATGGTTGAAGGCAAAAGGTACTACCCTAGGTGCTGACGATGGTATCGGATGTGCCATCGAGCTTGCCATCCTCGCAGCCAACGACATCGAGCATGGTCCTATCGAGTGCGTCTTCACCCGTGACGAGGAGACCGGCTTGACAGGTGCAGTAGGTATGAAGGCTGGTTTCATGACCGGCAAGATGCTCATCAACCTTGACTCAGAGGATGAGGGTCAGATTTTCGTATCCTGCGCAGGCGGCCAGACTACCAAGGCTACCTTCCACTTCACCCGCGAAGAGGCTCCAGCAGGCTACTTCTTCATGGAGGCATCCCTGAAAGGTCTCAACGGCGGTCACTCTGGTGATGACATCAACAAGAAGCGCGCCAATGCCATCAAGGTACTAGCCCGCTTCCTCTTCCTGGAGAACGAGAAACTCAATGGTGCCCTTCGTCTGGTAAGCTTCAACAGCGGCAAGATGCATAACGCCATCCCTCGTGATGGCAAGATTGTCTTTGCTGTCAAGAATGAGGCAAAGGAGCTGGTACGTGCAGACTGGAATATCTTCGCATCTGAGGTAGAAGATGAGTTCCACGTAACTGAGCAGTCTATGCTTTTCAACATGGGTTCTGCCGATGCAGCTCCTGTTATCGAGAAGGCTGTAGCCGATAAGTTCATCATGGCTTTACAGGCTGTAGATAATGGTCCACTCACCACCTGTCAGGACGAGGCACTTGCCGAGATGGTAGAGACATCCAGCAATGTTGCCAGCGTGATGACCGACGAGAATAGCATCAACATCGTGGCTTCTCAGCGCAGCAATGTGATGAGCAATCTGGACAACATGACCAACACCGTGAAGGCAGCCTTCCTTCTGGCAGGTGCCGAAGTAAACGTGGGAGGCAAGTATCCTGCATGGAAGATGCGTGCCAACAGCAAGCTGACCGATATTACCGTGAAGAGTTACGAGAAACTCTTCGGCAAGGAGCCTTTGGTAAAGGGTATCCACGCCGGTCTGGAGTGCGGTCTCTTCTCAGAGCGTTATCCAAATCTTGATATGGTAAGCTTCGGTCCTACCCTTCGCAATGTTCACACACCAGAGGAAGCACTTCTGATTCCTACCGTTCAGATGGTATGGGATCACCTGCTGGATATCCTCCGCAGCGTGAAGTAAGAAGAACAGAGTGAATTTATAACAAAGGATATGAAATCATGAAGAAGATACTATTCGTATTGACATTAGGCTTGGTGCTGGTTCTCACTTCCTGTGGCGACCAGCACAAGGCTCAATCACTCGTCAAGGATTTCCTCAATGAAAACCTGGAAAACGAAGATTGTAGCTTTAAACGCTTCAGCCAACTCACTCCTACAGCCATGATCGATTTTAACAGAGTAAAATCTATGCGTCAGGAGATGAACCAGTTGCCATATATGAAAAAGAACATCGACTATAACGATGGCACCTTCCCAGACACCTTAATGTATCTGAGAGCCACCTACCAGTTGACTACTCATGATGGCAAGAAAGAAGAACTCACCCAGACTTTCTATCTTGACAAAGCTTTGACACGAATCATTGCTTTCAAAGAGAACTGATTCTATTTCAAAAAAACTAAAATCAAGAATTTAAGTTTAGATTGTAAAATTAGACAAACATAAAAACAAGGCTGCACTCCTGTCAAAGGGAATGCAGCCTTATTTTCGTGATAAAACCACCACTTATCAGAAACGCTCATACAGAAGATCTGATTCTTATATCAGGCCTCATCTAAACAAGATCTCATCCTGCCAAAGCCTTCTCAACAAAACCACGAACCTTCTTGCGGGCAACACCCAGTTTCTTTTCTGCTTGTTTATATTTCAGATTGAGTACTACCGCAATCTGACGAACCGGCATATCTTCGTAGAGATTCAGACGATATACGGAACGCTGACTCTCTGTAAGCTGAGCAATCCCTCGCTCCAGAATCTCATTCACTTCACGAGCCGAAAAGATAGACTCCACCCCTTCAGAAGAACTGTTTATCCAACAGCCTTTCCTAATAAAATGCTCATACTTCTCATGTTGCTGTCTGCAACGCCAATAATCAATGACCTTGTTCCTTGCCATCGTATAGACCAGACAAGGCAGAGTTACCGGTGATATCATCTGATCCGACTGCAGAAGTCGAACAAAGATATCCTGCACAATATCCTCAGCCTCATCCACAACTTGCAGACGAGAAATCACGAATTCTTTAAGTTCGTCATAATGATTTGCATAATAATCAGCAATGATGCATTTTTTTGATGCAACATCCTGTTCTGATTCAACTTTTTGTTTCATATCAGGTGGTTTTTATCTGTTTATAGTTTATTTGTTTCTTCTATCAAGTAGTGC
The DNA here is from genome assembly GCF_040095255.1 of Segatella sinensis. Taxonomy (NCBI): domain Bacteria; kingdom Pseudomonadati; phylum Bacteroidota; class Bacteroidia; order Bacteroidales; family Prevotellaceae; genus Segatella; species Segatella sinensis. Next base: position 41,710 of record NZ_JBBNGE010000018.1, read on the forward strand.
AAAGGTACAAAAAACAGATAATATCACCAAAGAAAAGAAACAAAAAAAATGTGCTAAATGCCTACATTGAAACATTTAGCACATATCTAGATACGATTTGTAACATTTGATGTTACACTACGTAAAGTAATATACTTTTTATAAAGCAGCAATTACTTGATCATATCCACACTTCTCTTCAGGAAAGCATCGAGAGAAGCCCCCTTCAGCATACCATTCTGCAACAAAGCGAGGTCGATGAGCTGATGAACGATGTTGTTGTTCTTGGCATAACCAGAGATGATATCGTTGCGCTTAGCCTTCTCATCGCTAATAGCCTTCTCTGTGTTGTGAACATCATCCTTCTCCTCCTGGGTAATCTCTTCTGGCTTCTTCTTGCCCTGCTCCTGATGAAGCACAGCGAGACGAGCTTCCTGACCCTTGATTTCTGCAAGGATTGGCTTCAGGCTTTCGGCGGTATTAGCCTCAGCATCCTCCAATACCTTCTTCACCAATGCATGGTCTGAGTTTAATACGATGTTGTAGCTGTCTGGCATCTGACCATAGAAGTTCATACCTGCCTGGAACTGACTCATTGCCTTCATACGGCGCATATACTCGTTCTGAGTAATGAGCACAGGTTGGTTCTGCTCACCCAAAGCCTGAATCTCCACGAAGAACTCTGCCTTGTCGAGCTTAGGCATCTGAGAACGGAACACCTCTGTCAAATTGTCAGACTGATCCTTTGTCAAATCTGTCTTCTTGGCATCTTCCTTCACGATGAGTCGGTCGATGATATCCGCATCCACACGGGTGAAGCGGCTTTTCTCCAACTTTTGCTCCAACATATTTACCATAGGTGTATCGAGCTGACCTTCCATCAGGAGCACAGAGTAACCCTTCTGCTTGGCAGCCTCGATGTAAGAGTACTGCTCCTCCTTATTGTTAGCATAGAGATATACCAGATTGCCATCCTTATCAGTCTGGTTGTCCTTGATCAGAGTCTTGTACTCCTCGTAAGTGAAGTACTTGCCCTCCACATCCTTCAGAAGCGCGAAATCCTTGGCGCGCTCGTAGAAGTCTTCCTGTGAAAGCATACCATAGTTGATGAAGAGCTTGAGGTCATCCCACTTCTCCTCGAATTCCTTGCGGTTTTCCTTGAAGATAGAGTTCAAGCGGTCTGCCACCTTCTTGGTGATGTAGGTAGAAATCTTCTTCACGTTGCTGTCGCTCTGCAAGTAGCTGCGGCTCACGTTCAATGGGATATCCGGTGAGTCGATAACACCATGCAACAAGGTCAGGAACTCAGGAACGATGCCCTCTACCTGGTCTGTTACGAATACCTGGTTGCAATACAGCTGAATCTTGTTGCGCTGCATGTCGATGCTGTTCTTGATGCGTGGGAAGTAGAGAATACCCGTCAGGTTGAATGGGAAATCTACGTTCAGGTGAATCCAGAACAATGGGTCGTCCTGCATTGGATAGAGGGTGTGATAGAACTTCTTGTAGTCCTCATCCTTTAAGGTGCTAGGAGTCTTGGTCCAGAGAGGCTCCACATTATTAATAATGTTATCCTCGTCAGTCTCCACGTTCTTACCATCCTTCCACTCCGTCTTCTTGCCGAAGGCTACAGGCACTGCCATAAACTTGCAGTACTTATTCAGGAGTTCCTCTATCTTGTTCTTCTGGAGGAATTCCTTGCAGTCGTCTGCAATATGGAGAATGATGTCAGAACCACGCTCTGCCTTGTCTGCATCCTCGATTTCAAAAGCCGGTGAACCATCGCAGCTCCACTTTACAGCCTTGCTACCCTCTTTATAGCTCTTGGTGATGATTTCCACCTTGCTGGCTACCATGAAAGAAGAATAGAAACCGAGTCCGAAGTGACCGATAATGGCATTGGCATTCTCCTTATACTTATCAAGGAAGTCGGTTACACCTGAGAATGCAATCTGGTTGATATATTTATCGATTTCCTCCTCAGTCATACCGATACCACGGTCGCTGATGGTCAGGGTACCAGCCTTCTCATCTAGAGAGACACGCACTGTTGTGTCACCAATCTCACCCTTGAAGTCGCCCTGGGCAGCAAGGGTCTTCAACTTCTGTGTAGCATCCACAGCGTTGGAAACCATCTCACGGAGGAAGATGTCATGATCTGAATATAAGAATTTCTTGATGACAGGGAAAATGTTCTCTGTCGTTACACCGATATTACCTTTCTGTGCCATAATTATAATGTTTATTTATATGTTTTACTTTATTTGTTTTTGCTATAGGTTTTACAAATAACGTGCCAAAAAGGGAGAAAAGAACAAAATGGCAGAATAAATCTGACAATATCATCAGAACAAGCAATAAGTCTTAAGGAAAAAAATAAAAAGCCTTAAGGAAAAAAATATTTTCCCTTAAGGGAAAAAACAACTATCCTTAAGGGAAAATATTAAATGTGCAAGACGCCCTATTTACAGGCTTTTCCAACATCAGCATTCATATTCCGAAATTTTATAACACCCTACAAGCTCGGACACCTATCTGAGATGGATGCTTCTGCATATAGGTATAAAGTGTCATCGGTTCATCAATCACTTTTTTGTGGATGCTGCTGGCATTGAGCAGATGTAATCCATCCTTATGCCAGGAAGCAATGCCAATATGCGTGGTGTCCAATCCCTTCTTTCGGGTTATCATCAGAAGGATGTCACCATCCTTGATGGTATTTCTGAAAAGCTGATTGTTACGAATCTCCCCTTTCGGGATATAGCGATAGCGCTTGCCGTTGATGCTCTGCTCCAAAGCACGGATACCCGACTTCCACTGCGGATGAGCCGAAAGCATCTTGTAACTGGATGGATGGGTGGACATCCAGTTTACGTTGATGGTCTGGACTGCAGTGAAGGGAGGATTATTCTGAATATCCTTCACGATACCTTCCTTTACATTATCATCCACCCAGAGGGTGAAATAATGCTGGCGTTTTACATACGCTACCTCTCCGCCGATATAGCGCACATGCTTCAGATGATTACAGAAAGCTGCAAAACTGGTTTCCTGATGCTTGGCACACATTGTCAGTGCGGTCACGATTTCCACGTAGGTAGTACAATCCAGCTCCCTTGTATTCACCACGAGCAGCTCTTCCCGGGTTCTGTCCAAGGTGCCACCCACATAAGGAATACCCACAAACTGCTTTCCAAACCACATCATCCAGTTGGCAGGCTTTTTCTTCATCGCCTTCGCCTGCTGCAGCAAGGATACAATTCGCAAACTATCCTGGCGCTGATAAACCACGCCCGTCTTGGCAAAAGCAGGCATTACCATCAGGAATGCCGCTGCAAAAACTAAAAAACTATGCTTTACTTTCATCATTTTACGTTTTTATATTCTCGTTTCTTTCCAAAGTTCACACCCACATAAATATTGAGCGAACCGAAGGAACTGTTGGTTGAGAAATGATCCTTGTGATAATTATAGGAATGGATGACAGTACTGGCACCTGCATACCAGCGGTCGTTGTTCCATACCACTCCAAAACGGCCGACACCATCAAAGTTGAAATTCTTGAAGTTGAAGTTCTTCAGATCAAACTTATCCTTTTCCGGATCTCCTGATTTAGAGTGATTGTAGGCTAGACCAACAGAAAGGGAGGCATTGAAGAGCCAGTTTTTGGCAAACACCCAGTTATAGCCATATCCCACCGTAGCGGAATAATCGCTATACTTCACCTTCGAGAACATCAGACTGCTATCTATTTTAGCCTCCAACTGTTGCTTGGTTTTCTGATTGAGCCGCTCATCCACTATGGCAGAAAGCTTATCCCAATCCACTTCCAGCTGATGCTGGGTATATCCCAGTCCTACCATCCACGAGCCGGCACTTTTCTTCTGCCTTGTACTTTGAGAGTAAGCTGCTGGATATGAGAACTTACGATGATTAAATATGTAGTAAAGATTCAAGCCTTTAATACTACTCTTAAAACCATCGAAAGATACTTTTCTCAGAGCATCCGTATTGATATGATCACCCAGATTCATTCGCTGAATATGATAATCATTACCCGTCTGGCGCCAGAACAGATCAACACCCAGCAAACTGCTGTACAGACTCAGGTTGAACTCCTTCTTGCTGCTATGATTATCCTTGGTATTGATATGCTTCAGGTCGAGAGTATAACCCAGGAATACCCATCGCCATCCCAGATAAGGTCCCAGGCGCCAGGAAGGATCAGGCGCAAAGGAGATTCGCTGCCCCTCCTTGCCATAGAGGGTATATTCCTCGTAGGTATTGGTATTCTGCAGCATCACCGTATAATTGAAGTGCTGCGGTTCTATATACCTTTCATCTATATTGGAGAACTCTCTAAAGAAGGTGGTGAAGGTCTTACCCAGACGATGAAAGAATGTGCGCTCATGACGGGCACGAATCAAGCTGTCCTGAGTATTACCCTTGAACATCGAAGAATTGAAAAGGGTCTTGATGAGAGATGAATCCTGTCTTACAGGGCATTCCAACGTATCTCGCTCCGCCGCCATCAGTGGCAGCAGAACGAGAAACAGCAGTCCTACTATAATACCAATTTTTCTCATCCCATTTAGGGTATTCTTTCTAATTCTTCCAAAGCACACGATCAAGCACCCAGTTTACCGGGGTAGCAGAAACGCTAGTGCAGGTACAGGTATTGATGCCCTGCAGATGCTCTATCACATTTCTGATGATAGGCAACTGAACATACGGTGGATTGGCAACGGTGATGCTCGATCTGCCCTCGCTAGTTATCAACTCGATAGGCTGATAGGTAAAGACAGAGAAAGAGAGCGAACCCTTGTCGCCAATCACCTCAATACAGTCTTCCTTGGCACTCTCATGGCCCACGAAGCACCAACTGCCGCTCGCCGGAATACCACTTTCGAAGAAGAAACAGGCAGATACCGTATCTTCTGCATCATAAAGATGCGCACGGTTGGCAGGATAACCATGGGCACGGGTGATGACTCCAAAGAGATCCTGCAATAGGTCTATCTGATGAGGAGCCAGGTCGTAAAAATATCCTCCACCGGCAATATCCGGCTGCAATCTCCAAGGCATCTCCTTGCCACTCTTGGTGTCCAGATCACGTGGAGGCACAGAAAAACGAACCTGTACATTGATGACATCACCTATAGCACCACTTTTGATAATCTCCTTTACTTTTTGAAAATAAGGAAGATAACGACGGTAATAGGCAACAAAACATGGCACCCCCGTCTGCTCGCTGATACGGTTGATACGAATACAATCGCTATAGCTTGCCGCCAATGGTTTCTCGATATATACCGGTTTGCCGGCACGCATTGCCATAATGGCGAAGGTGGCATGCGATGATGGTGGCGTAGCGATATATATTGCATTCACATCTGGATCATCGATGAGTTCCTGTGCATCGGTGTACCATTTTCGTATATGATGACGCTCGGCATAACCACGAGCCTTTTTCTCGCTACGGCTCATCACCGCAACGACCTGCGACCCCTCTACCTCATTGAAGGCAGGTCCGCTCTTCTTCTCGGTTACTTCTCCGCAGCCGATAAATCCCCAGTTTATCTGTTTCATCCTATTACTTTTATATTCTGATTTTACCTGAATATTGTTTATCCGGACACGATTATATACCAGAATCCGGCTGAGTATATCTTGACCCAATAGATCCAGACGGCAGGCTTTTACTCTCCTGCCAGTGATTTATTGATTTCGTCAATATAGTCGAGTACTTCATCACGACCCGTCTTCTTCTCACTACTGGTGATGAAGTAAGGAGGAAGTGCCTCCCAACGGTCCTCCAGAGCGTGCATCCATTTCTCGGCATTCATACGAGCCTTTACCGGTCCCAACTTATCCGCCTTGGTAAAGACGATACAGAAAGGCACATTGCTTTCGCCCAGCCAATCCACAAACTCACGGTCAATCTTTTGCTGCTCATGACGCACATCGATCAGAACGAAGACATTTGCCAACTGTGGGCGCTGCAGGATATAACTGCTGATCATCTGCTCCAACTGTTTCTGTACTGTCTTCGAACGCTTGGCGAAACCATAGCCAGGAAGGTCAACCAGATACCATTCATTATTGATGATAAAATGATTGATAAGCAATGTCTTACCCGGTGTAGCAGAAGTTTTAGCCAAACCCTTATGATTGCAAAGCATATTGATGAGGCTCGATTTGCCTACATTACTACGGCCGATAAAAGCATACTCAGCCTTATTATCTTTTGGACACATGCTCACGCGTGGAGCAGATATCGTAAATTCTGATTTCTTGATTTCCATTTTTTCTATTTTCTTTTATAATTATTATTATAGGCAACACACGAACTAATCATAAAGTTCAATATTCAACCGCTCAAAGTTCAATGTCTATAGCATCTCTGACAGTTCCAGCCACCTCATTTCCTTCTCGTCAAGCTCATCCTTGATTTCCGGCAGGCGCTTGCTCTTTTCGGTCAATTCCTCTACCGACAGGGTACCACTGCAAAGGGCTTCTTCCAACTTTTTCTGCTCATCGGTAAGCTTCTCTATTTCCTGGGTCAGCTGTTCATATTCACGCTTCTCCTTATAGCTCATCTTACGCTTGTTCTCAAAGTTGGCATCACGCTTGGCTGTGCCGGCACCATCATTGACAGCCGTATTGTTATTGCCTGCATTTTTAGCCGTAGCTGCAGCTTTTTCTGCTTCATCCTTCTCCTGCAACCTGCTCCAGTCTCTATACTGGGTATAGTTGCCAGGGAAATCCTGAATTTCGCCTTCCCCCTTGAATACCAGGAGATGATCTACCACCTTATCCATGAAGTAACGGTCGTGACTCACCACGATTACGCAACCGGCGAAATCCTGCAGATACTCTTCCAACACCTGCAAGGTCTGGATATCGAGGTCATTGGTAGGCTCATCGAGTACCAGGAAGTTAGGATTTCTCATCAGCACTGTACAGAGATAGAGCTTGCGCTTCTCGCCACCGCTCAACTTATACACATAGTTGTGCTGTTCCTCAGGAGTAAAGAGGAAGAACTGCAGGAACTGCGAAGCCGTCATGTGCTTGCCGTTGCCCAGGTCGATATAGTCGGCTATCTCCGTGATGACATCTATCACCTTCTGGTCTTCCCTGAACTTGAGTCCCTCCTGCGAGAAATAGCCGAAGCGAACGGTCTCGCCAATATCAAACTTACCGCTATCCGGCTGCACCTCGCCCAGGAGCATCTTGATGAAAGTAGATTTTCCCGTACCATTATTACCTACGATACCCATCTTCTCAAATCGGGCAAAGTTGTAGTAGAAGTTATCGAGAATCACCTTCTTCTTTCCTCTGTCATCGAAAGCCTTGCTCACATACTGGCATTCGAAGATTTTCGAACCAATATATACGGTAGAAGCCTTCAATCTTACCTGACGGTCTTCTATGCGCTGCTTGGCTACCTTCTCCAACTCATAGAAAGCATCCTCACGATATTTCGCCTTATGACCACGAGCCTGAGGCTGACGACGCATCCAGTCCAGCTCTCTGCGATATAGATTCTTGGAATGCTGGATTTCTGCACGCAGATTATCCATGCGTTCCTGGCGCTTTTCCAGATAGTAAGCATAGTTTCCACGATAGGTGTAGATGGTCTTATCGTCGAGTTCCAGGATGGTATTACATACCTTATCGAGGAAGAAACGATCGTGCGTAACCATGAAGATGGTCTTGTTGCCACGATTCAGATAACCCTCCAGCCACTCTATCATCTCCAGGTCGAGGTGGTTGGTAGGCTCATCGAGCATCAGGAAGTCAGGCTCATCTATCAGCACATTGGCGAGTGCCACACGCTTCTGCTGTCCTCCACTCAACTGTCCCATCGGCTGGTCCATATTGGTGATATGCAACTGGGTGAGGATCTGCTTCGCCTTGAGCACCTTTTCTGGATCATCCTCATGATTGAAACAAGCTTCCAGCACGCTTTCCTCTGGATCAAACTTAGGAGATTGTTCCAGATAGCCCACCTTCAAATCGCGTCGGTAGATGATATCACCACTCTCATGTCCCTCCTTATCCATAAGGACCGACATCAATGTAGATTTACCCGTACCATTGCGTGCCACGAGTCCCACTTTCTGTCCTTCAGCTATAGAGAAGGATATTTTATCAAAAAGAACCTCAGCTCCAAAGCGTTTGGTGAGGTTTTGAACGTCTAAATACGGTATTTGACTTGCCATTTTCGTTATTTTTGTGCAAAGTTACAGAAAAAATTTGGCAGAAACAAATTTTTTGCTTATCTTTGCACTCGAAAAGTTCAAATACATCTAGTGTTTCCATTGTAGAAACGCTTCATTTCATAGAAAAATCATATAATATACAATATATAATAATGTATAGCAAAGACGAATTATCAGCAAAAAGTGTCGTTCAACTGAAGGACCTTGCAAAAGAAATTGGCGTCAAGATTAAATCTGGCGACAATAAGGAGACGATTATCTATACGATTCTTGATGCTTTGGCAGAGGCATCAGCAGATGGTGCTGCACAAAAGCGTAAACGCACACGCATCGCCAGCAAAAAAGAAGATCGAGTATATTCTGTTCATGGAATCGAGGGAGAAAACTTCGATGTTATGAAAAACCAGGTTAACGGCCCTGCCGCTACTGATACAACCACTGAAGGAGACACTCCACAAGCTATCCCTGCTACCGTTGACCCACTGGCAGCTTTCCCTAAGCACAGAGGGCGCAAGAGCAAGGCAGAACTGGAAGCCATTGCGGCTGCTAAAGCGGCTGCCATCAAAATGCAGCAGGAAGGAATGAAGGCAGCAGATAATACTGCTGAGCTACCAACCGAAAATACAGATCATACAGACAATGCTGAAAGCCCAACAGAGCAGGCTGCTGTTTCTGAGGAAGAAGCTATGGCTACAGCTCTGGCAAGCAATGAGCAGCCAACCGAAGAAGCTCCTGTATCTGACAACCAGGAGACAGAGATTCCTGAGGCGCAGTTTACCGCCGACGGTTCGGGCAATGACAACAGTGAGTTGATTGCCATGCTCCAGGCTAAGATGAATGCTCACAACGAGAACAGTACTCCTGCAGAACCAAAAGAAAACAATACTCCAGAGTCAGCTGTAGCCGAGACTACACCAGATGGTATCTGGTCAGGCGACCCGGGCGATGGCACCGATTTCATTACAGTGGTAGATTTACCTATCGAGGATCAGGCAGCCATGCCTACATACGATATTTTCGACCGTCCAATGACTCTGGCAGCAACTGCAGCACCAGCTTCTGCACAGGCCCCTAAGGAGGTAAGTCAGGAACCGGAATATGATTTTACTGATATCATCTCTGCCAATGGTGTACTCGAAGTACTCTCTGATGGATATGGTTTCCTTCGCAGCAGCGATTTCAACTATCTCTCATCTCCAGATGATATCTACGTAGCTACCAATTTTGTGAAGCGCTACGGATTGAAGACTGGTGATGTCATCCAGTGCCACGTTCGTCCACCACATGAGGGTGAAAAGTACTTTCCACTCACCAGCATCGACAAAATCAACGGTCGTGACCCATCGGATGTAAGAGACCGTGTTCCATTCGAGCACCTCACCCCACTCTTCCCTAACGAAAAGTTTGAGCTCTGCGGTGACCGCCGTACCACCAACCTGAGTACCCGCATAGTAGATCTCTTCTCACCTATCGGTAAGGGACAGCGTGCACTCATCGTGGCTCAGCCTAAGACCGGTAAGACCATCCTGATGAAGGATATTGCCAATGCCATTGCAGCCAACCATCCAGAGGCATACCTGATGATGCTGCTCATCGACGAACGTCCTGAGGAGGTTACCGATATGGCTCGCACCGTGAATGCCGAGGTAATCGCTTCTACCTTTGATGAGCCAGCCGAGCGCCACGTGAAGATTGCCGGTATCGTTCTGGAGAAGGCAAAGCGTATGGTAGAATGCGGTCATGATGTAGTCATCTTCCTCGACTCTATCACACGTCTGGCACGTGCCTATAATACTGTAGCCCCAGCATCAGGTAAGGTGTTGACGGGTGGTGTGGATGCCAATGCATTGCAGAAGCCTAAGCGTTTCTTCGGTGCAGCCCGTAATATCGAGAACGGCGGTTCACTCACCATCATCGCTACAGCCCTTATTGATACAGGTAGTAAGATGGATGAGGTCATCTTCGAGGAGTTCAAGGGTACAGGTAACATGGAGTTGCAGCTCGACCGCTCACTCAGCAACAAGCGTATCTTCCCTGCAGTCAACCTCGTGGCTTCTTCTACCCGTCGCGACGACCTCTTGCAGGATAAGACAACCCTCGACCGTATGTGGATTCTCCGCAAGTTCATTTCCGACATGAACCCGATTGAGGCGATGAACACCATCCACAAGAGTATGCAGCAAACCCGCAACAACGAAGAGTTCCTCATTTCCATGAACTCATAACGATAAATGTCACACAAAAAAGAGTCCAGTAAGTCCATTCATACTTACTGGACTTTTTCTTTCTATTTGATAGGTAAAACAGAGCATCTCTGTACATAAAAAGCCAGATTGCAGATTCGGCATATAAGCATGACAGCAATACCGGGAATATACTATAAAAATGTCATTTTCATCACATATCTGAAATAGTTGATACAGGTCAAAAAATACTTGTTGCATTTATATTTCTTAGCATAAAATGCCGTTATTTGATAAAAAAGTGTTAACTTTGCACTCGTATTAAGGAATAACAGTAACAAAAATTTAAAAAGATTTAAAGATTATGATGACTATTTTTACAATGGCAGTAGCCGCAGTTATGTTTTCAGGTATGGTACTTTGCATGGGTATGTTCTTGAGAGACGTAATCAACTCAATCCCGGAAATGACTAATATGAGCCACTCTGTTTGTTTGAGCAAGTAAAAATAGAAATCTCTATTATATTTTTACAGTGAGAGAGATTTAAATATGAGAAAGGGCAAGCTCCATTTTTGGAGCTTGCCCTTCTTGCTTTCCAGTTCATCATTAATATTCCATAGAGAAGGTGATGCCTCTTCTCATCATATCCTTCACGGTTGGCTTCAAGCGGGTCAGGAATCCCTCCCATGAACGGTTCTTCTGGAAACTCCAGCCTGCCTCAGCCAAAGCCAGCGAACGAGGATAAGCCTGATAGTAGATACGCTCTGGCGAATTGATGCACTCGCTCCAAAGGGTTCCGGCTACACCGAAGAGATTGTTCTTCTCAAACTCCTCGCCCATACCCCAGGCAGGATCCAGGCTATAGGCTGCCTTCAGAGATGTTACAGGCATACCCCAGTTTACCTCAGGCATATCGCCCTTTGCCATCGGATAATCAAAATAGCAATGCTCTCCAGGACAAAGCAGGATACGGGCATTGTTCTCTACAGCCGCTACCAATGCTTCCTTTGTCAAACCGGCACGCCAGGCAAAGGTAATACAACCTGGCTGAATCTTCTTGAAATCGGTCTCATACCAGAACATTGGAGTCTTGTGATACTGGGTACGAAGCAGATCTATCACCTTGTCAAAGAGATAGCCCTGCAACTTCCAGTTCTCAGAACGGTCGGTTGTGGTAATACCCAACTTTTTCTTCAATGCCTGGCACTTAGGGCAATAGGTCCAGCAATCGAGCGCAGGATTTCCTGCCTCATCACCACCCAGATGGATATATTCAGAAGGGAAGATATCTGCCAACTCCTTGAATACATTACCCAGGAACTCATAAGTGAAGTCATTACCCGGACAAAGCAGCTCATCCGATACACCGCAGGTGGTACGGATAGGTTTCTGAACACCCTGACAGGTCAACTCTGGATAAACACTGATGGCAGCTACCTCGTGACCAGGCATCTCAATCTCAGGAACCACCTGGATATGATACTTGGCACAATATGCCACGAAGTCGCGCATCTGCTCCTGGGTATAATAGCCCTTGATAGGCATCAGCATATCGTCCATTCCCCATCGGCTACTTGCCTCGGCGGTGAGTCTAGGATATTTCTTGATTTCGATGGTCCAAGCCTGGTCATCTACGAGATGGAGATGAAGCATATTCAGTTTATAGCGGGCCATCTCCGGAACAAAAGCCTTCAGATCCTCGTATGGAACGAAGATACGGCAAGGATCCACCATCAACTCTCTCACATGGGTACGAGGCTGGTCTTTCAATGTTAGCTGCGGGATAGCATCACAACCTACCTTAGAGGCGTCGCCACGGAGCAACTGGTCGAAAGTCATCAAACCATAGAAGACACCAGCAGCAGTCTTACCCTTGATTACTACTCCCTTCTGCTGCACATTCAGGGTATAAGCCTCATTGTCTGCCAGTGTCTCGTCCAGGGCAAGCGTCATAGTGAGCTGTTCGCCTTTTTTCAAATCCTTATGCTGCTCTACCCGCTCCTTCAGGATTCTCTCGGCATGTTCCTGCTCATTGCCAAGCCCATCGGCAGCAACGATTTTCCAGTTTCCTGCCACCTGCAAAGGTGCCGCCTTGGCATTTACATTCAGATCCATCGGAGTAGGAATCAGACAAGCCTCAGGATTGCAGACTGCTCTCGCCTGTTTCACCTCACCGAAGAAGTGGTTCCATCCCGGAGCCTTGCGATAGAGTTTTTCGCTACCTCTTGGCATCACCAGTTTCACGCCTCGCATATTCATGCCCGAAAAAGCAGTAGAAGCTGCCTTTGGCGGAATCTTGGAATTCACCTTGATGACCTTTACGCCTTCCAGATTGGCAAAGGCAAACTCTCCCAACTCCGGCGTTCCGTCTATCGTGATGTTTTTCAATGCCTTGCAACCAGAAAAGGCTGCAGCTCCCACTTTCGTCACGCTCTTAGGAATCACTACATCCTGCAGATTGTCGCAGGCAAAGAAAGCCTGACTACCAATCTCCTGCAACTGGTTTGGCAGGATGATACTCTGCAGATGATGACGGGAATGAAAGGCATTCTTTGGAAGAACGGGACAGGTAGCCTCGCTCAAGTCAAGAGTTCTCAATTGCCAGCACAAGTCACGAAGCTGTCGGAAATCCGAATTTCTCGTGGTTGTTAATGTTCCTGTCAATTTCAGGTTAATAGCAGCCGATTTTTTCTCAGCATTGAGGTCCTTCATATTGGCGACGTTCTGCGCCGACAACGAGGTTGCCAACAATGCAAAAACTGCAAAAGAAATCATTTTACTCATACTCTAATGGCTTTTAAAGGTTTATATACTATTATTCAAATTAATATTAAACAAAATTAATATTCTTGCCCTTTTCTACAAATTCAGCATTCAGGACATCTATGTCTTTCCATTTTTCCCCGTCAAGGTTCTGCTCAGCAAGTCCCACAACATCAGCCCCATAGGTAAAGAGTCGCTCTATCATCGCTCCATAGGTAAGATGATCGATCTTCTCGATTGGATGCAGGATGATCGATTCCTCGAAACTACCCTTCTTCCCGCTTCGGATTTCCACCAGTAGCCTTGCCTGCAGCAGATCCTTCACGGCGTGATTGATGATCTGCTGCGGAATCTTCGTCACCTCATGGATATCTTTCGGCGTAAATGCCTGCTCACCATCATTGAAGCGATGACATACCTGATGCATCACCACAGCACAGACCTTAATACGCTGTTCCAACTTCACATGGTCGTACTTCAAGTCCAGATCATAATGATGCAGGTTCTGGTTGGTATAGCAGAGCAAGGCACCGAACACTACGATTGCCCACGAAATCTGGAGCCACAGAAGAAACAACGGAATGGCGGCGAGCGAACCATAGATTACGTTATAGCTCGAAAGGAATACCTGCAGGTAAATATATCCATACTGCAATGCCGTCATACTGATGCCCGCCAGAAGCGAAGGCACCAGCGTACTGCGAAACCGGATATAGGTATTAGGTATCACGCAATAGCAGAACACGAAGAATAGGAACATCGGCACAAATGCAGCTACATGCAGGATGAAAGCCGGGATAGTCTCTCCCATATCAGCAATCCTATCCACATCATCTATCACATTCACTGTCCATACATTAAAGAAAGAGGCGAAGAGAATCATCATACCCAGTCCGAAAAGAATGGTAGGATATTCTGTCACGATCTGCTTCCACGAACGCTCACCCGTATGCCAGATATCATCAAAGGTGAGCTCTATCTTCTGCATCAGTGAGATGATGGTATAGAGAAACATCACAATACCCGTACCGATGATATAATTGCTCTGCGTGTTCTCGATATAATTGTGAACGAAATTTACGATAGTCTGAGCCACAACGGGTTGCGCCTCGAAAGTGGTAGATAGCCACGACTCCAGCATAGCCGTATAACCGAAACCGCGGGCTATGACAAACATCATCGCCATGAATGGAATCAATGCCATAAACGAGGCAAAGGTCAATGCCGCCACATCCCTGGCCCACATATCCTTGATATAGAAGATACGACCGGCGAGCATACCCATCTTGAGCCAAGATTTCATCTTGCCTCGAAAATCCTGGATATTCGAAGAATTCAACTCCCTGATATCCTCGTAGAAACCTACTATTTTATCTATTAATCCCATAAACTCTGGTTTTTTGTTATCAAGCAACAAATCCCCTCACAACACCCAGAAGATGCCGTGAAGGGATTTGTCTTAGAATTTTGCTAATCAGATTCTACTACTCTTTAGTAGAACTTGAAGTAGTTGCGAGCGTTGTTGTAAGAGATGTCCTCTACCATGCGAGAGAGGCTCTCCATATCGTTAGGAAGCAAGCCCTTCTCTACATCATTGCCGAGGAGGTTGCAGAGCAAACGACGGAAGTACTCGTGACGTGGATAACTGAGGAATGAACGTGAGTCGGTCAACATACCTACGAAACGGCTCAGAAGACCCAATACAGAAAGTGCGTTCATCTGACGGGTCATACCATCGAGCTGATCATTGAACCACCAGCCAGAACCGAACTGAATCTTGCCTGGGCAAGAACCATCCTGGAAGTTACCGAGCATAGTAGCAATAACCTCGTTGGCGCATGGGTTCAAAGTATAAAGGATAGTACGTGTCAACTTGCCTTCCATATTCAATTCATTGAGGAAGCTGCTCATAGCCTTAGCGGTAGTAAACTCACCGATAGAGTCGAAACCGGTATCAGCACCGAGCTTGTTGTACATCAATGTATTGTTGTCACGGATAGCTCCATAGTGGAACTGCTGTGTCCAATCTGCAGCGTGATCCATCTCAGCGCAGACTTTCAGGAATGCATGCTTGTACTGACGAATCTCGAGAGCAGAAAGCTGCTGTCCACGCATAGCCTTAGCGAAGATAGTCTCAATCTGAGAATCTGTGTATGGCTCATCGTAGAACTCCTCGATACCGTGGTCGCTCAACTTACAGCCATTCTCGGTAAAGAAGTCGTGACGCTTCTGGAGAGCATCAACCATATCCTTGAATGTAGTGAGGGTAACACCAGCTACCTCACCGAGCTTATTCATATATTCAGCAAACTCAGGCTTCTCGATGTTCATAGCCTTGTCTGGACGCCAAGCTGGAATCATCTTGATCTCGAAACCGCTCTCGCGTGTCTGCTTGTGGTAACTGAGATCATCGATAGGATCATCTGTTGTACAGACGCACTCTACATTATAGTGACGCATCAAGCCGCGAGCGCTGAACTCAGACTGCTGCAACTTCTCATTACACTCATCGTAGATCTCACGTGCAGTCTTAGGGCTCAACTGCTTGTCAATACCGAAAGCTGTCTTGAGCTCCAGGTGTGTCCAGTGATAAAGAGGGTTACGGAAAGTATATGGTACAGTCTCTGCCCATTTCTCGAACTTCTCCCAGTCGCTGGTGTCAGTACCTGTGCAGAAACGCTCATCTACACCATTGGTACGCATAGCACGCCACTTGTAGTGGTCACCACCGAGCCAGAGTTCTGTAAAGCTCTTGAACTTGTGATCATTCGCAACCATCTCAGGGATGAGGTGGCAGTGATAATCGATGATTGGCATCTTAGCCGCATGATTGTGGAAAAGATCCTGCGCTGTCTTGGTGTCAAGCAGGAAGTTTTCATCCATAAATTGCTTCATAACTGTATAGTAGTTTTTAAATGTTTATTTATTTGATAATACTAATGATGACGCAAAGATACAACAAATATCCCAAAAAGAAATCGTTGAAGGGAAATATTTTTGATTATTTCACTTAAACGATTACGTTGTGCGTTTTTTATACGATAATTCTGGTCTTATGATAGTTCTCTCTGAACTCACTTGGCGAGCACCCCTTCTTCTTCTTGAAGATGCGATTGAAGTTACTGAGGTTATTGAAACCGCAGTCGAACCCAATCTCACTGATGCTTTTGGCTGTATCCACCAGCATTCTGGCGGCATAGCCCAGACGGAGGTCGATAATATACTCCGAGATGTTTCTGCCCGTATGGAGCTTGAAGAATCGGCTGAAGGCACTCGAGCTCATACCCGCCAGCGAGGCGAGATCCGGCAAACGGAGTTCATCCATATAGTTCTTCGAGATATAGTTCTTCACCTTCAGAATACGGCGGCTGTCATCCTCCACCGCTACCTTGGCATAACTGCTCGATGCCAGGGTTCTCGCATTCTCACACTTCGACAGTTCATAAAGAATGGTGAGAAACTGCTGCACGGCATAAAAGCCATCCTTCACCGTACTCAGGGTATCCAGCAAATGATATACCTTCATTATCGCCTTCAGGGGAAAGCAAAGTCCTTTCTTCGCCTCCTGCATCATACGTGTAATGCTGGCATACGGATTTCTGCCAAAGAGAGTCTCCTCACCCATACTGAAATCAAACTGGATGGTAATCTCACGGATGTCTTCACTGCGACAGACGTTCTGTTCCCATACGTGTTCCAGATCAGGCGATGTGATGAGACAGAGGTCAAAGTCGCCAATTACCTCCTGAGAATCACCCACAATACGCTTTACCCCCGCCGCATTCTCCACAAAATTGAGTTCGAACACCGAATGATTGTGTATCGGATAGGTAAACTCCTTCTTATGCCTGTCGGCAATGTAAAGCACATCCTTACCCATCAGCGGGGTAATCTCATGTATGATTCTTCTGTCTTCAGCCATAATGTATAGTGATTAATGATCAGTGATTAGTTATCAATGATTATTCTATGCGTGTAATAATCAATAATAACTAATCACCAATCAATATATTAAATATTCAAAGTTCTGAGGATTTCACTCATCTTCTGCTTGGTAGCGATACGGGTAGGAACTAGCGGCAGGCGCAGCTCGTTTTCGATAAAGCCCATATCATTGAGCAATGCCTTCACACCGGCAGGATTACCATCTACGAAGAGAAGGCTGTAAAGCTCTGTGAAGGAATGATGAATCTTGCGGGCTGGCTCGTACTCACCACGGAACTCCAGACGGATCATTCTGCTGAATGCCTTTGGCAGGGCATTACCGATGACAGAAATCACACCGGCAGCACCACTCGCAATCATAGAGAAAGTAAGGGCATCATCACCGCTGATTACTTCGAAATTATCCGGCTTGTTCTTGATGATCTCATCTACCTGCTCCAGACTACCACTCGCCTCCTTCACGGCTACCACATTAGGGAAGTCGCGGGCAATGCGGCAGGTAGTTTCCGGCTTCATATTGATACCGGTTCTGCCAGGTACATTATAAAGTACGATAGGCAGCGGACTAACCTGTGCGATGGCCTTGAAGTGCTGATACAAACCTTCCTGGGATGGCTTGTTATAATAAGGACAGATGCTGAGGATGCCATCGATGCCACTCCAGTCGCTATTCTTGATTTCCTCAACGACAGCAGCAGTATTGTTGCCGCCACAATATTTCAATATCTTGACGCGACCCTTGTTCACGTCTTTCACCAATTCTGTAATCTTGTCTTTCTCTTCCTGGGTCAGGCAAGGAGCCTCACCAGTTGTTGCAAGGATGCAAAGGAAGTCTGCACCATTGTCAATTTGGAACTCTACCAATCGCTTGAGCGACTGATAATCTACCGAACCATCGGCCTTAAAAGGAGTAATGAGGGCAACACCAAGGCCCCTAAATATATTCTGTGCCATAATCTAAATAAACAAAATCGTTGGCAAAAGTACACAATTATTAGCATATTGCAAAATAAAATCGCAATTTTCTTTCAAGATTGTACCATTTTTGAAAATATTCTGTATTATTATACCATATTTCACGTTTTTTTAGTAACTTTGCAGTCGTTTTAAGTGAAAAGCAATGAGATATTTTATATTCTTTGGTTACGACGGAACCAACTATCACGGCTGGCAGATTCAGCCCAATGCCAATTCGGTGCAGCAGGAGTTGCAGCGCGCCCTTTCCATCCTTCTCAGAAAGGAGATAGAAGTGGTGGGAGCCGGAAGAACAGATACCGGGGTGCACGCCCGGAACATGGCAGCGCATTTTGACTGGAATCCGGAAGAGAAAGTTTCGGAAGAGAAAGTTTCGGAAGAAAGAATCCCAATGGCCCTCGACCAGCTGGTGTATCGTCTGAACAGAATCCTGCCACGCGACATTGCCGTCTATGAAGTTCGGGAGGTAGATGCCGAGATGCATGCCCGCTTCTCTGCCACCTCGCGTACCTATCATTATTATATCCATACGCGCAAGGATCCCTTCGAGCGCCACTATTCGCTGCAGATGAACTACCCGCTGGATTTCGAAAAGATGAACCAGGCGGCGCAGCATTTCCTGCATCACGAAGACTACGCGGCTTTCTGCAAGGCAGGCGGTGACAACAAGACCACCATCTGCCACGTGTCGGCTGCCAGATGGGTCCAGACCTCCCCTACCACCTGGTATTTCGAGATTACAGCCAACCGTTTCCTCCGAAACATGGTACGTGCCGTAGTGGGCACCCTCATTGATGTAGGCAGGGGCAAGATCACGATGGAGCAGTTTCTCGACATCCTGCACAACGGAAGCCGCAGTGATGCGGGCGAAAGCATGCCAGGCAACGCATTGTTCCTGGAAGACGTGGGGTATGATTTCAAAGATGAAATGATTAGATCATAAAAGATTAGAAACACAAAGGCGCGAGCCTCATTCAACAATTAACATTCATAAAAATGTGGTTAGTATTAGCATTTCTCTCAGCAGCGCTGCTGGGATTCTATGATGCCTTCAAGAAGAAGGCACTTTCAGGTAACGCAGTGATTCCCGTGCTCTTTCTGAACACGCTTTTCTCATCGCTCATCTTCCTGCCGTTCATCATCTTGAGCTATACAGGAAATTCGCTGGATGGAACCATGTTCCATGTAGCTGAAGGCGGATGGGAAGTTCACAAGTACATCGTGATCAAGAGTTTCATCGTATTGAGCAGCTGGATTTTCGGCTATTTCGGCATGAAGCATCTGCCGCTCACCATCGTGGGTCCTATCAATGCCACCCGTCCGGTAATGACACTCGTGGGTGCCCTGCTGGTTTACGGTGAGATACTCAACCTCTACCAGTGGATTGGTGTCATTCTTGCCATCATTTCCTTTGCCATGCTTTCACGCAGCGGAAAGAAGGAGGGCATCGACTTCAAGCACAACAAGTGGATCTACTTCATCGTACTGGCTGCCGTGCTCGGTGCCGTGAGTGGTCTCTACGACAAGTATCTGATGGCTCCACCTGAGAATGGCGGTGTGGGATTGGATAGAATGATCGTACAGAGCTGGTACAATATCTACCAGTGCTTCCTCATGGGAGCCATGCTCCTGATGATCTGGTGGCCAACAAAGAAAAACTCCACTCCATTCCATTGGCACTGGAGCATCATCTTCATCAGCATCTTCCTCTCGGCTGCCGACTTCGTATATTTCTATGCGCTCAGCCTGCCGGGTGCCATGATCAGTATCGTGAGCATGATCCGCCGCGGTTCGGTCATCGTCAGCTTCCTCTTCGGTGCAGCCATCTTCCACGAGAAGAACCTCAAGGCGAAGTTCGTGGATCTCCTCCTCGTCTTGCTCGGTATGCTCTTCCTCTACTTCGGAACGAAGTAAAAGTTCTATGCCAGCACGCCCTGAAAGGGCAGAAGCTCCTAGCCCAGGGAGGTCACTGAAAAAGGTACCCGTTTAAAGTTGCATAGTTTGTTTTTGAACTTTAATTCTTGTCCAAGAA